>JAHCBA010000048.1 GCA_019634625.1 Verrucomicrobiia bacterium | reverse complement strand
CCGTGAGCCATCACAGTCCGCGTGTCGATAAATACAGCAGCCACCTCAGGCCCTTCAACCGAGCCTTCGCGGTTCTCCTCGGCGGCTCCACCGCAGCGTAGATCCATCATCGACTCGACGAGAGCATGGTCTCGTCGTGGTGTGTTGTGAACAAGCTATTCTGTCCGCTGTGGGTCGTGATAGCCCCACCCCGAGACCGATGAGTAGCCACCCGGATCAATTCTACCTGGCGCGGTCTACGGCCGGAGAAGCAGCGTCGGCCACCGTGCCGGCATTCACGCCGCCGAGGTTACGTTTCCGGCGTTTGAGGACCACCAGGAAAGAACACCGGTCGGATGGTACCAAACCGCGAAGCTCGCAATCGTGGTCACCCCAGAGTCTCGATCCGGAACCGCTTTCGGCGACTACGCTTAACTCGATTGGTGAACATTCTTCTCGACTTTGATCCGGTTCCGTCGGCAAAAATCGCCTTGTCTTACCCCCCAAGGCGACCTTGGGTCTCGATCCTATGAACCTTCCGGTCCACACCACCGAACCTTGGAGCTCCGTTGAGGTTGTGGCAAAGCACTTGGGCGTTGCCAAGGATTCGGTCTACCGGTGGATCGAGACTCGGAGCCTGCCGTCGCATCGGATTGGTCGCCTCTGGAAATTCAAGCTCTCTGAAGTTGACAACTGGGTAAGGGGCGGCAGTGCTGACGTCCGCCAAAACGAGCCTGCCAACAGAGAGGATCGATGATGGCGGTTCCTGACGACTTAGATCATCAGCTAGGCCTGCGCCCGCTCATTGGCCGCCGTGGCGGGACGAACTTGGTCGGCTGCTTGATTGCCGAGGGTCAGCTCGGCCGTCTTGGTTCAGCCACGCGTGGCCGCTGTTTTTCTGGACCCATCAATTCGCGCGTGCCTTGATTTCCATCGAAAACAACTGCGGTCTCCGACTCGTAGACTCCAACATCACGGTGAAAGCAGATCCGATTCTGTTCGGTGATGCCAACACGGTCGCCATGAATGCGCCGGGAAGCTGAGATGTCCGCGATGCTTCCAACCCCCGTTGGACGACAGAAAGAGGTTCTGGCCCTTCCTGCCTCGGGCCACACCGTCGTCCTCGGCACCGCGGGTAGCGGGAAGACCACGCTGGCCATCCACCGAGCGGCGTACCTCGCGAACCCGAACACGGACCATGGTGGCCGCACTCTCTTGGTCACGTTCAACAAGTGTCTCGTCGCGTACCTGCAATCGCTGGGCGCGGGGCTCGGTCAAGTCCACGTTCGCAACTACCATCACTTCGCGCGCGGCTATCTCGCGAGTCGCGGCAAGATGGAGCGCAACGCCATCGCGAGCCCAGACCTCGCGGCTGCTTATGCCCAGCGTGCGATCGACGGCCTGAGGCGAACTGGGGTGACGACCCAAGTCTTCGGTCGGCCCATCGATTTCCTCGTGGAGGAGTTCCAATGGCTCTCGCAAAACGGCATTCGATCAGCCGACGACTACTTCGATGCCGAGCAGGATGGACGCACAGGCTCTCGTGTTCCCCAGAACGAGCGAGCACAAGTCTTCGTCGCCTACGAAAGTTACCGGGCCCTGAGGAACGCCAGCGGCAAGCCTTACGACTGGGACGACCTGGCTCAGACCGTCCTCACAGAGTTCCGCAACGACGACAACGAGCGCTGCTACACACACATCATCATCGATGAGGGACAGGACTTCTCACCGGTGATGCTGCAGTCGCTCGCCGCTGCGATCCCAGCGGGCGGCAGCTTGACGTTCTTCGGCGACATGGCCCAACAGATCTACGGCCACAAGATTTCTTGGCGTAGCGCAGGACTCAACGCCCCGAAGGTCTGGAAGTTCGAAGAGAACTATCGCAACTCGAGGCAGATCGCGCAGCTCGCTCTCGCGATCGCGAGGTCTCCCCACTACCGCGGCCTTGCCGACCTTGTCGAGCCAAAGTCCCCGACTGCTGATGGGCCGCCGCCTGCTCTCGTGGGCTTCAAAGTGGAAACCGAGGAGATGCAGTTTGTCGCGACGCGCGCACAAAAGCTCGCCGAGACGGGCACTGTCGCCGTGCTCTTTCGAGATCGAGAAATCGAGCAGAACCTCCCGCAGCTCCTTCCGGTCCACGCAACGCGGCTCCATCGAGAGCTCAACGTCTGGTCGCGAGGCCCCAAGCTGTTCTACGGGACCTACCATTCGGCGAAGGGGCTGGAGTTCGATTCGGTGCTCGTCCCCTTTGCGTCGAGTTCGCGGTTACCACACCCTCCGGACGTTGTGGCGTTCGGTTGCGATGACGCGGCGGCTCGGAACACGAAGTTGCTCTATGTCGCGGTCACGCGAGCGAAGTCCAATCTGATAATCACACACACGGGCGACCCGACGCCCCTCTTGCCGCTCAGCGACGGCCTCCTGCAAAGGAGCCAGCGATGATCGCATCTATCCGAGCGAAGGTGACCATGCGTGGGATCTCCCGCCTCTGCCACTTCACGCCATCACGCAACCTCGTGCACATCGCCACTGACCCGAACGGAGTTCTGTCCGCTGTGCGTCTACGAAAGGACGAGAAAGCTGTCTTCAACGCAACCGACTTGCGGCGTCTTGACGGATTCCCCGACCACGTGTGCTGCTCGGTGCAGTACCCAAACGCCTGGTACTTTCGAAAAGCGCGTGGGAACGAAAGCCTCTTCGCGGACTGGGTGGTGCTTTTGCTTAGGCCCGACGCTTTGTGGAAAGCCGGCACCAGGTTCTCCGCGCGCAATGCAGCAGCCAACTATGGCAGCGGCGTCGCGGAAGGTGAGCGTGCCTTCGATTCGATGTTCGCGCAGTCGGTGATTGGGGCATACGGGAAAACCTTCACTCGCACGGCGGAGCACCCAGCATGGTTGACGACTGACCAGCAAGCGGAAGTGCTCATCCCCGATCGCGTGGCGGGCGAGGACATCCTTGGCATTGCCGTTGCCTCCGAGGCCCAGGCCAAGCGTGAGCACGCACGCCTTGAGCAACTTCACGCTGACATTCCGCGTATCGTCATCGCACCGGACTTCTTTAACCCGCACTCGCTCAGCGCGCGGCTCATGAGCGGCACAGCGCCGTCAGAGACGGTGTTCAAGCTTAGAGGTCAGCGATGAGCAGCCACAACACGCAGCGGCCGGCAGTGGCACGAACGCGGGTCGAAGCAGCCTTCACCGCGCTCGCGGTAGGCGATGCACTAGGCTGGCCGCAGGAGTTCATCAGCCGAAAGCACCACATTCAGCCCACGGCTTCGTTCCGAGACTGGGAGCGTCGAGGGGGCGGACGGTTCTACCCGCATACCGAGGTCATCCGCGCTGGAGAGTACAGCGACGACACGCAGCTCACATTGGCGATCGCTCGCTCCCGGCTTACGGCCGGCTCGTCCTGGTGGTTGTTCTTCACGAGGAACGAACTTCCTCTCTGGACGCTTTACGAGCGGGGGGGAGGCGGCGCAACGAAACGCGCTGCAAATTGCTGGCTCCGGGGTGTCGCCCCGTGGAAGCAACCAGACTCTGAAGCCGTAGCCCGGTACTTCGAGGCAGGCGGCAACGGCGTGGCCATGCGCATTGTCCCCCATGCTGTCTTTCACGCCGACGCTGATGATCCGACCCCGTTGCTCAAGGATGTCGTGGTCGACGGAGCGGCGACGCACGGTCATCCTCGCGCGCTTGTTGGCGCTGCTGCGTACGCGTACGCAGCTTGGTGGCTCCTCCGCGCACAGCACACCGTCGGGTTCGGCGAGCTCCTCACGGTGCTGCTCGACACTTCGTCAGCCTGGGGGTCGCCACCCATGGCATCGGCCACAAAAAGCGGTTGGCTTGAGGCGGCGACTAGCTCCCTTCGCGACTACGAGAAACTATGGAACGACGTCGTCGAGGAAATGCGCCAACTGCTCCATCTCGGAATCAAGGGATTGGAGGAAGGCGTGCTCTCGGACGACGATGCCGTCCTTGATCGAATGGGAGCGTTCAGTCGAGAGAAGGGCTCAGGCACGGTCAGTGCTGCAGCGGCGATCTACCTTGCCGCCCGCCATGCCGCGCTGCCGGTGCAAGGAGTGCTGAGAGCAGCGTTCGCTCTCGGCTCGGACACCGACACCGTGGCTGCGATGACCGGTGGGCTCGTAGGGGCTCTCGTGGGATCGGACTGGCTGCCGCCTGAATGGGGAGCGGTGCAGGATAGCCATTATCTCCGACATATCGCGAACAAGGTCGCCGCGCGATTAAAGCCGGAGGGGGCGATTGTCGACCACCCAGTCGTGACGTCGAAGGTGCTTGAGACCATCATGGAAAACGTCTTGGAGGGGCATCGAGACGACTTCGACTTCGGTGGCACGCGCCAAGCGCGTGTCGTGGATCTATACAGGCTCACGCCATCCGCGCCGACGGTCACCGCCGCCGGGTGGCAGCTTGCGACTTCGGACGGGCAGACGCTCTACGTCACGAAGATCGGCAGGAAGTCGAAAGAGCAGATGACGCGAGTTGCAGCGTCGCGGCGACCTTCGGAACCGCCCGCGCAGGAGCCGCCGCCCTGCACCGAGGAGAAGCTCGAGGTTCGTGCGGGAGGCGTGAAGCTCACGGTGTCAAACTTCGCTGCGTCGGCTGCCTTCTACGAGCGGCTAGGGCTCGCGCACACGCGGAAGAGCAATCGCTTCGTGCAGTTTGGCGCCCTCTCACTCGTCGACGCACAGACGGCTCTCGATCTCTCGGGCGGGTTGGTAACCCTGGAGCCTTCGAATCGAAGGAATCGCATTGAAATTCACGTCAGCGATATCCGCGCCGCACATACGCGTGTGACCGAGCTCGGAGCTGGGCCTGTTCAGCCGATCGCGGAACTCCCCTGGGGTGAGCACTCGTTTCACTGCGTCGATCCCGACGGAAACATCGTCGAGGTAATCGAGAAGCGCTTCTCGAAGGAGGCGACTTGTCGGCGTTGAGGACCAACTTCATTCTCATCGATGTCGACGACGCGATGATCGACGTCGGGACGCTAGCCTCCTACGACAAGGAGCGCCACCGGGCGTTCGAGGACGCGCACGGGATGGACTACGTCTTCCGGCGTCGCGGCGATTCTCTCCAGGCGGTGCGGACCAACCTCAGCGCCGCACTGCTCGACATGAAGTTCGAACCGCGGCCGGCCAACAAGATCGGCAAGCTGCTCAATCTGCTCATCGAGCGCGGCTTCGAACGGTCCGTCGCCAAGCCAAAGATCGCTCTGATCCGTCGCAAGCCGCTGACGGTTGTCTCGCTCGAGCCCAAGAACGACATTGCCAACACGCTTTTCGGAAGACGGACTCAGGGCCGGTTCCCTCTTCACGTGCGACGTGGCTTCCGCATGGAAGCGCGAACCGTATATCGCAAAGCCGGTCCGGCTCCAGCGCTCGTGATCGACGCGATCACGCACTCGGATCTCGGCGATGCGACCTGCGCGGATCTTATCGCCGACGACTTCGACCTGCGCGGCCTCTACGTGCTCAGTCTCGACCCTGCAGACACCAAACACGGACGGCCCACGATGGTCGGCCAGGTGATCCAGGTCGAAGGGACAACAGTGCATCTCGGCTCTGACCGGCGCGGCGACCGCGCGCAGTACGAGGCGTCGACCATCACGCTGGACCTCGGGCCGGCTGCACTTCAGCGCCTTGCTGCGCACTATGTCGGGGCCGAAGCTAACCAGGAGCTGTGGGACGAGCGAAACCTGCTCGCGACGGGGAGCCAGCGGTGGGAGCGCATCTCACGGTTCGTGGAGCGCCTTTCCCAGGACAGCTTCGAGATCGCGCCTGGTGTGAAGGCCCGTCTTTCCGGCTGGGTGACAGCGCACGAGCTGGGGCAGACGACAGCTTCACTGCCGAAGTACATCGTCGGCGGAAACAAGGTCGCCGACTCCACGCGCGGGCTCTTCAAGTCGGGTCCAGTTTACGTGCCTTCGAGCGCACAACACAGCGTGCGCGCGTGTGTACTTTGCGAGAATTCGCGGCGTCGCGAGGTCGAGTTGTTCCTCAAGGCGCTCAGCGACGGCGAGGGCTCTCACCGTCCACTCGTCCAGACGTGGAAGATCGGCGCGATCTCGTTCACGATTTTCGATGCCGCTAGCAGCTCGGCCTCCGACTACCAGAAGGCGTTTCAGACCGCGATTGACGCAGGAACAAAATGGCAACTCGCGCTGGTGCAGGTCCCGAGCGACACCCAGGACGCTCCCGGCGACCAGAATCCGTATCTTGTCACGAAGGCCAAGTTCCTTGCGCGGAACGTTCCGGTGCAGGAGTTCCGCGTGGAGACGATGGAGAAGCCGACGAGCCAGCGCCAATGGGCGCTCGGAGGCATCGGCCTTCAAATCTTCTCGAAGCTTGGCGGTGTGCCCTGGCTGCTGCAGACTAAAACCAGAGTGCACGAACTGATCCTCGGCTTGGGCAGCGCCAGCCTTGGAACCACGCGTTGTGGAAATCGCGATCGCGTTGTTGGGCTTACGACTGCATTTAGTGGTGATGGCAGGTACTACCTGACCGAAACGTCGCGCATCGTGAAGTACGAAGAGCACGAGGGCGCAGTCGTTGAGAGTGCTGTCGCGGCGTTCAAGCGAGTACGCGCTGAGATGGCCTGGCGGCCGGGCGATTCGGTGCGCGTCGTGCTCCACAGTTTCAAGGACCTCAGGAAGCACCATCTCGAAGCGCTTAAAGGCGCGGTGGTGGGTGTCGCCGAGCCCGACCTGAAGGTCGATTTCTCGTTCCTTCATCTTGCCGAGCAGCATCCCATCCTCCTCTTCGATCCGAGCGAGCAACAACAGATCCCGCCACGAGGAGCTGTGGTCCATATCGGACGCTACGAGGCGCTTGTCGCTGTCCTCGGACCCAACGAGATCCGCAACGATCGGGCCGGCTTCCCGCGCCCGATCTGCATTAAGCTCCAAGAGGGGTCGACGTTCACGGATCTCGGTTACCTGAGCGATCAGGTCCTTGCCTTTGCGGCTCTGTCGTGGCGCAATTTCACGCCGACCTCTGTACCCATCACAGTCCTGTACGCCGAGTTGATCGCGGATCTTCTCGGCCGGCTTGGAAGCCTGTCGCGCTGGGATCCCGACATCCTCCGGGGAGACGCGGGCACGTCGAGGTGGTTCCTGTGACGGCGGCAAAGATTCTCCTTCGCGAAGCCGAGGCGACACTAGTGGCCACTGCTCAGGCTGGGGATCTCTCGCTACTTGAGACCGCGTTCATTTCGTGGCTGCGGGCCGGGTCAGCGCCAGCAGGTCTCGCGGATGCGCTCAAGCCCCCTCTGCGCCAATACGAGCACGTGGCCCTAGCCTCTCTCGCGGAGGTGGCTGGGTGGGCGATGGACAAGTCGAGTCTCGATGACGGCCTTCAGTGGCTCGCGGCAGTAGCACTCGATCGAGCCGGCGTTCCAGCACCCGTTGTCTCCGATGGACTGGCGCACATAGTTCTTGGCCTCGCAGCACGGGAGCGTCGGTGGTTTGCGCCGTGGCACGACCAAGTCCTCGCGCGTTGCGCCGAAGCCGTGACTCCTGCGTGGCTTGCCGAAGGAGGTCGCATCGTGCGTGGGGGAGCATCTCCTTGCGCGCCCGAGCTTCGGATTGCTTTGGCATCGCGCGGAATCGTGACCAGCACCGACGATGAGGGAAACGCGCTACTCCAGTGCCTCCTGCGAGGCGACCTTCCCAACGATACGTTCCACGCGCAATTGCTTCTTGTAGCCCTCGGCTGGATCCGCCGTTCGTCGCCGGTCGTGCTGCCGGGCCAGGCGACCGTGGGAATCGTTACGGAACTGCTGCGCGCTATGCCCCGGGCCCTTCAGCAATGGCCGTGGGAGGCGAAAGCGAAGACATCGAAGAGCCAACTGGCCAAGTGGCAGATCGACAACGAATACCACGTTCAGGCCCTTCTTTGGGTGATGCTCGCCCCAGTGTTTCCTGACCTGCGACGTGAGGAATATGCTCCCCAAGTGGGACCCATTCAGCCACGGGTAGATTTCGGGATACCATCCCTACGGCTGCTCATCGAGGTCAAATTCGCTCGTACCAGGAGCGCACTGAAGGATGCGGTTAATGAGATCGCGCAGGACGCCTCCAATTATTTCACGACGGCCACCGGCTATGATCACCTACTCGTCCTTCTATGGGACAACGCCGCCCACTCAGAAGATCATGCTCTGATTATCGAGGGCATGCGGAAATTCGACCGCGTTGTGGACGCAATTGTCATCAGCCGCCCTGGACACATGATGGAGACGGTGTGATCCATGATTACTGAAGACGTTTTCCAGGGGCGACTTGCACGTATGAACCGGGGGGAGTCGGGATCACATCCGTTACTTTGTCAATCGCGCCTCGATCAACCGGAGTCGCCGCATCAGCTGCCAGCGTCATCCTCACCCCGCACTCGACTGACCGGCTTCTGTGTATCGCGCTACAGACATCAAAGGCGGACATGGGATGCTGCCATTGCTGAGGAGCAGAGGTTGTGCGGGTTTAGTGGGGAGAGATCGCGGCTACGAGCGGCGCGATTTGGGCATTCCGACGAACGCGATCGGATCGAGCTTGCAAGTATAGGAGAGAGGACCAGCCAGGGTAAACAGCCGCGGTTCGCGCGCGAAGGCGAAGACCCGGCAGAGCCGGTACTGATCGCCGATCTCCCCCGAAGCGCGGACTTCGTTTCGTGAGACGAAGAATGGTGTCATCTCGCCGAACCGCGTGGTCTTGACCTCGACAAACCGCTCCCGGCCGTCGGTTTCGTAAGAGAGAATGTCGTAGCCAACCCCGTCCCCCCGGGTCTGGGACACGTGCTCGATTCGTTCAGCGAGGGTCCTTTGGCCGGCCCGCCAGAGGCGTTCGTGCTCGAAGCGGAGCACCAGGCGCTCCCCTTCCAAGCCGAGGGAGGCGTTCCGGGCCTCGATCGCCAGATAGTCCCTCTTTGCTGAGGGTTGGCGTCGAGGGGCACGATCGCGGAAGGCGTAGCTGTCCTCGACACCAGCCGGGGCGGGCACCTCGATGGTCAGGAGGTCAGAGGGGAGCCGAGGGGCGGTTGGGGTCGCAACAACGGCGGTTGCGACGATTTCCTGAAGGCGGCGTTCGCCATCCAATCGATCCTCAATGACGGATCGCAGCAGGTCCTGGTAGTTCCCGAGCGGCTTGTACCCCTCGATGTACGGGAAACCGAGGTCGATCAAAACGGCGCTGATGTTCTGGTGCTTTCGCTCGATGGACCCGTGCGTCCGGCGACCGAGCACCCGCTGCAGGGCTCGGTTGTGGGCTGCCTTGTTGTAGGGTTCGCCTCCGAGTTCGCTGGCGAGCATCGCCAGATAGTCGGCGAACACGGCTTCGACCTCCTCGCGTGACCAGTCTTCAGCCATGGAAGGTTCGAATGTGCCGTTCGCCTACGCGCATGGGGGGTGCGGGACATGCAAGCCAAGGAGATCTCCGATGACAAGCCTCCCTGAGGATTGCAGACGTTGACCCTGCTCACACGCCGCTGGTTTCCGCGAGGGTCGCCGCCTAGCCTACCTCTGCGAGGAATGGACGGGAAAACGCTCCAGTTCTACTCGGAACACGCTCCCACGGTGGCGGCGCGATATGCCGCGGCTGAAAGCGCAGCGGCTCGGCATTTTCATGAGATCTTCGGGACGGCCGGTCGGATTCTCGATGTCGGTTGTGGGTCCGGGCGCGATCTTCATGCGCTCGTTGACGCCGGGTTCGAGGCCGAGGGAATCGATGCCTGCGAGGACCTGTTGACCCAGGCGAAGCGCCGGTACCCGGCCCTGGCGGGCCGGCTTCGACGGGATTCGCTGCCGGATCTGGGCACGGTCCCCAACGCCAGTTTTGACGGCATCCTGTGCTGGGCTGTGCTGATGCACATGCCGGCGGAGCGGCTGTTCGACACGCTGTTCAACTTGCGCCGCGTGCTCCGGCCCGGCGGACGACTGCTGATTTCGACACCGCTGCAGGGGCCTCCCGTCGATGCCGAGACGCATCGCGACCCGGACGGACGGCTGTTCAATGAGGTGCCGCCGGAACAGTTCCAGTTCCTCTTCGAGAAGGTGGGATTTCGGCGGACACATCGCTGGGATTCCGGGGACACCCTCGGCCGAACGGAGCGGACCTGGGCGACGCAGGCGTTCGTTCTGGAAGGGCCGGGCTCGCGAAGCCTCGAAACGATCGAGGCGATCCTCAACCGCGACAAGAAGGACGCGACGTACAAGCCGGCCTTGGTTCGGGCCTTGGCGGATCTGGCGACCACCAGCCATCACTCGGCCACTTGGCTCCCCGGCGGACGGGTGGCAGTCCCGCTGCGGCTTATCGCGGACAAGTGGATCGAGTACTATTGGCCGCTGATCGAATCACCGGAGTTCATTCCCCAGAAGCGCGGCGAGAAACCCGGATGCGCGAAGCCCATGAAATTCCGGGCTCCGCTCGCCCGCTTGGTGGAGCACTATCGCAATCGCGGCGGCCTCGCCGGATTCACCGTCGATTACCGCAGCCGCGGTCTCTCCGAGGAAGCGGCCAAAGTGCACGAGCAGGCCCTGTCGAGGGTGCGGGATGCGATCCGGGCGGGCCCGGTGTACTTCGCCGGAGGCGGCGGATCGGGGACTTTCCGGTACGACTCAGCGAGCGGGCGTGTGGAGATGTCGGCTGACTTGTGGCGGGAGTTGTCGCTGATGGGGGCTTGGATCGCGGATGCGACCGTGTTGCGCTGGGCTGAGCTGACCACTGAGATCTCGCAAGGCTTGCTCAAGCCGAGCCAGGTGATCGACGCCTTGCTCACCGTACCCCTCGCGGAGCGCGACGTGCATGCTGCGCGCCGTCTGTACGAGGACTTAACCGACAAGGTGTGCGTCTGGACCGGGGTCGCGCTGGGCGGCCGGTTCGAGTTGGACCACGCCATCCCTTTCGCGCTCTGGCGGAACAACGACCTGTGGAATCTCCTGCCGGCATCGAAAGCGGCCAACCAGGACAAACGCGATCAGTTACCGTCGCGTTCTGTCCTGAGTTCACGCCAATCCTGCATCATCGACTACTGGTCCCGGATGCGGGGCGTGCACAGGGAGCGGTTCGACTTTGAGGCGGAGCGTCTGGCTGGCCGGATAGTTCTGCGGAGTGGCGACTGGGAATTGCGGCTGTTTGGCGCCGTAGCCGAGTCCGTCGAGCACACCGCCATCCAGCGCGGAGTTGAACGGTGGGAACCGCGCGGGTTTCGCACGGTGGTGGGCGGTTGGGCCGCGGAGGACAAGTCAGCACCTGAACCACAAACGACATCCCCGGATGCCTTGGGGCAAGTCCTGCTGGGCAATCCGCCTGTGGGCGAGCGATTCATTCTCTGGGTTCCGTTCTACGAACTTACGGCTGCAGCCGGTGCCTTTGGACCCGACCACACTGCGCCCGATCCCGGCGCTGCTTCGGCGTGGGCCCGGGTCGAGGGAATGCGGGCCTCGAAGGACATGTTCGCCCTTCGGGTCGTCGGACACTCGATGGAACCAAAAATTCCCGACGGTTCGCTCTGTCTCTTTCGCGCAGGCGAGGCGCTCGCCGGAACACGGCAGGGGCGGATCGTGTTGGTTGCCTTAAGGGACTCCGTGGACCCGGAAACCGTCGGGCGTCTGACCGTGAAGCGGTACTGGAGCGAAAAGCGATTCGACGAGGACGGGAACCTTCAGCATGTCCGGATCGAACTGCGTCCGCTGAACCCGGACTTCGCCCCGATCGTCATCACGCAGGCCGAAGAGGATTCGCTTCGGGTTCTCGGTGAGTGGGTTGGGCTGCTTGGGCAAGCCTGATGAATAAGGCGAGCCCCAGATGGGGCCGGGGGAGGAATGGGAACAATCTCCGGGACGCGGCAGCTTCGTCGAGGCTCCTGGCGCCATTCAACTTGGGAAATCAGCCGCCCTCCGAAGCAGGTTGAGAGCTTGGGAAAGTCTCGGATGCCAATCTCCCGGAGGAGTGGTGCGAAGGACCTCGTTCACGGTGGCGACGGCGTCGAGTTGTTCGCGCTCAAGTGTGGGGGCGGGGCGTTGTGTCCCTCGGCTCCATATCACCGGAATCGCTCAGCGCGCGGCGGAGGAATTCCTCGGAGACGTGGCCGTTCATCCAGGCGGTGAAGACTTCGGTCGCCCACCCGGGCTGCTGCCGGTCCAGGGCGTGGCGGAGGCGGTAGAGGTTGATGACGTGGTGGCCGTTGAAGAGGGACCAGAGGAAGCGGCGGAGTTCGCGGCTGGGAGCGGCGTCGGGGGCTTCATGGATCAACTCCACGATCCGATTGAGGGTGATCTTGGCGGCGTGGGTGCACGCGAGGCGGCGGTCGATTTCCTGCTGAGAGAGGAAAGGCGGTGTCGCCAGGAATGTGTCGAGCATCGCGACGATCGCCTCGGGGGGGCGGAGCCGACTTCGGAGCGCCAGGTCCGGGAGCCATCGCCGGGAACTGCGACGAGTCGGGTGCCCTCGAAGTGGACGGTGGCGCGACCGTTGGGGAACTGGCTCCGTCCGGTGGGCTCGAAGCCGTGCACCTTGAGGCATTCACGAATCAGGATGTGCTCGGCCAGGGTGGGTTGGGCGAGTGCTGCCAGTCTTTGGAGCCCGGCGAAATTCACGCTTCGATTCCGCCGGCAGACGGACATAATAGTCGGCATTATGAGCAGGGCGAAGACCGGGCGGGGTGGGCAGACCATCACGACCCACGAGATGCGATTCGAGTTCGACCGGGTTTTGCAGGCGGTGAAAGCGGGCAAAACCCTGACCCTGACCTATCGCAGCAAGCCCCTGGCGCGGATTGTGCCGTTGAAGGCCGAGCCGGAATTGGCGGTGGACGATCCGATCTTCCGCCTGGACGAGTTGGCCGAGCGCATCGGTCCCTTGACCAACACCGAGATCGACGCCGCCGTGTATGGCCGCTGAGGTCCTTTTCGACACCAGCGGCTGTTTCGCGCTGATGGACGAGTGCGACGCGCGTCACGCGAAGGCCGTGGCATGGATGCGGACGAACCGGGGCCGGGTGCGACCGGTCACGACGGAGTGGATTCTGGGCGAGACCTGCACCTTGCTCGTGACCCGAAAACGGCCCCACCTGGTCGCCCGGTTCCTTGATTACATCGATCGCAGCACCGCCGTCCTGGTAGTGAATCCGGACGACGGCCTGTTGCGATCTGCCAAGGCGATGATCCGGCAACAGGCGGAACAGGGGTATTTCTTCGTTGATTGCCTGAGCTTCTGCCTGATGAAGGAGCGGGACATTCAGGAGGCGCTGACGACCGACGAGCATTTCCGAAAGGCGGGCTTTGTGCCGCTGCTGGTCTAACCGCTTTCGATTCAGGGCATGGGCAAGATTTCTGACAGCATTCGCGAGTTGATCCAACGGCAGCTGGCCGATCGCGGCCTCGTCGTCTGGTACGATCCCGATCGTGTTTATGGATCCCTGGCCCAGACGCTGACTCTTGACGACGCCCGGGTGTTCCTGGGCGGCGATGGCTTTTTTCGGCTGCGAGAGGCTCTGGAGCCATGCCTGGAGTTCGTGACGACTGACGGGGAAGTGACGCCGGGCTGCGGAGTGCCGCCCAAGATGGTGGTGTATGTGCCGCACGTCATACGGCTACGAGGAGGGCACGCGGGAGATCCTGATGCAACCCGGCAAGGCCAACGCCGTCACCATGATGCTGACGTCCGGCCAGAACCTCACCAAGGTCGGTCTCCGAGCCGTCGACTGCGAAACCCAACTCGTGCTCGCTGAACTGACCGACATTCCTGTCGAACTGGCGATCTGAGGTGCCCCATGACTGATGCGTTGGACCAGAAGCTGATCGATGCCTTCCCCGGCAAGGTGGTCCGCAAGGATCTCGTGCGGAAGTTCTGGATTATCACCGAGGCCGACCGGAGCGTGACAATTCTCTTGCCGGAGGATGACTGAACAACAACTGGCCAACCGCCATCCAGGAACGGCTGCACCGAGCAGTTGTCAAGGTCCACGGCGTACGCCTGGATTCAGAGCGTGGCAACGAACCTCGTGCATACTGCCAATGAAGCGACGCTGTTGGCGCGCGCGTTCGACGTCGAGAGCGGCGATCTGCCAAACGACGTGGCCAGGGTTTTTCTGCGGGCCAGGTTGCCGGACGCAGACCTGGCGCGGATGAGCGAGTTGGGTGAGCGCGCCCAGCGCGGTCAACTGACCGCCGGGGAACGACGCGAGGCCGAGGCTTACGACAGGGTCGGGCTCCTGATCGAGCTTCTCCACTCCAAGGCAAGACAATCGCTTCGCGGCGGTAAGCCCTGAAGTCCCTGCATGGATGCGCCTCTCCTCTCGTGAATCATAACGTCCTTTATGCTTCACGGTATTGTCCGATTCGGGGGAGTATGATAGAATGGATTTCAAGCTAACATACTCGCCGTGAATGGGTTGGCGTCAGATCCGCTGTCGTGGATTCGCGGAGCTCGTCGCCCGTTCCAACCTTGGCATTCCCGGGCACCGCGCGGAGGATGGTCGAGAACGGCGACATCGATACGAAGGAGACGGAATTATGGAAGTCACGCTGCAAATCCCCGAGCCGGTGGCGAGTTCCCTGGGGTACGCCCCGGAGACGATGCCGCGCCGATTGCTCGAAGCGCTCTTGGTGGACGAATGCTCCCGTGGCCGGTTGTCGCGCGGCAAGGTGGCCGAGATCCTGGGGCTGAGCTTTCACGAATCCGAGGAACTGTTCCGCCAAGGCCGGGTCCCCTATCCGATCAAGTCGGGCGCCGATGACGATCTTGAGAACGCCTCGTTGCCGAGGGTCCCATGATCGTCGTGGCGGACACGGGCCCCATCCACTACCTCATCCTCAGCAACTGCATCGACTTGGTCCGCGATCTCTTCGGGTCCGTCTTGTTGCCTCCGGCGGTTCATCGCGAACTTCTTCACTCTCGAACACCCCAACCCGTGCGGCTGTGGGCGGAGAGCCTGCCCCCGTGGGCGGACGTTCAAGCGCCGTCCGAATCAGCCCGATTTCTTGACTTGGGTTCGGGAGAACGGGAGGCGATCCAGCTCGCGCTGGATTCAGGGGCGGACTTCGTGCTCATGGACGAATCCGTAGGCCGCCGCGTCGCGCGCCAGGCGGGCGTTCGGGTCAAGGGCACCTTGGGCGTTCTGGAGGATGCCGCCGACCGGAACCTCATCGAACTCCGTGAGGCAATCGAGCGGCTTCGCGCCACGAACATCTTCATTGCGGAAGAATTGATCGACGGTGCCGTGCGGCGACACGAGACACGTCGACGCACGGATGACGGACCTGCGACAAGCCCAACGAAGGGCAGAGATGCTGGACCGTTACGGTAAGGGAGGTCGGATGGCGCAGGGGGGCAACCGGGGAGTGTTGGAAGGATGGTCGGGAGTGGGTTCGGGAGCGATGGCACCGAAGGCCTTTGCGGGAGGCACTTTTCCAGCGGTCATCCTCGATGCGGGACCCGACGCGGTGCGGCGTTTCGTCGAGTTTTTCACCGCCAACATCCGCAACTCCAACACCCGGGCGGCCTACGCGCGGGCCGTGGCACAGTTTCTGGAGTGGTGCGACGAGCGCGCAATCCGGTTGCGCGATCTCTCGCCGTTCCTGGTAGCGGCGTACATCGAGGAACTCCCCCACCGACCCGTGCAACACCGGCGCACCCGCCGGCGCCATCATGAGAGCGGACGGCCCTTCGTGACCACTGTCGCCACCCTACCTCTCTCCCCGCCCGCGATCGTCGCGATCAAGCAGCACCTGGCGGCCATCCGAATGCTCATGGATTGGCTGGTGATCGGCCAGATCCTCCCATCGAATCCGGCGGCATCGGTGCGGGGTCCGCGTCACGTCGTCAAGCGGGGCAAGACGCCGGTCCTGGAGGCGGAGGACGCCCGAAGGCTCCTGGACAGCATCGACACCTCGACGCCTACCTCAAGGCCTGCGGGCACGGCGATGCCCAAGGCACGCCCCTGTTCCGAACGCTGCAAGGCCAGAGCGGCCGCGGCACCGAGCGGGGCATGAGCCGGACCGATGTCCTGCGCATGATCAAGCGGCGCGCCCTCGACGCCGGGATCCCGGCCTCGACGTGTTGCCACACCTTCCGCGCGACCGGCATCACGGCGTACTTGAAGAACGGCGGCACCATCGAGAAGGCCCAGCAGATTGCCGCGCACGAATCGCCCCGCACCACCAAGCTCTACGACCGCACCCACGACGAACTGACCCTGGACGAGATCGAGCGCATTCGAATCTGAGCCGCGCGTTGGATCCATTTCGGACGAGGCAGCCGCGTCCCCCACTCCCCCACTCCCCCACTCCCCCACTCCCCTTCTCCGAGCAAACGTGGTACAACGGAGTTCGATCACCATGGATGCCTCTCACGGAGGCACAAAGACACGGAGATCAACGAATCGCCACAGTGACCCTCGTCGTCGACTGTGCTGTTGAGTTACATCGAGATCTGGGACCCGGTTTGTCGGAGACGATCTACGGAATCGTCCGCGGGTATCTGGATCAGGATCCTCTGTGTCTCGGTGCCTCCGTGAGAGCGGAATTCATCGACCGGAGTGATCAACGGGAGGGGTATTGGGACCAGACGAACAGACAACCAACTATACGAACTCGATGGTGCGCAACCTTGGCGTGATCGAGTCCGCCCGGGCCGTTGTCGATGTCCTTCCACTGCCGCCGGATCGCGTGCTCTGGCTCCGCCAGGCGGCCCGGCAGCGTGCCACGCGCAATTCCACCCGGATCGAGGGCAACACGCTGAACAGCACCGAAGTGGGTCGTGCGGTGCTGGCGGTGGACCGGACCCAGACCGAGATGCAGCAGGAGGTGCGTAACTACTGGCGCGCATTGGAGTGGATCGAGGAACAGATCGAGGGCCGCCGGTCGATGTCGGAGGAGTTCATTCGCGAGTTGCAACAGCAACTCCTCACCCGCCTCCTGGTCCGGGCACTCGACGATCCGAAGGCGGTGACAGCCTTCACACCGTCGGATGTGGTGGAATGGTTCGGCATCTCCGCCACGACGGCCCGGGATTGGCTGGATCGGTGGTGCGACGACGGATTCGTCCAGCCGACGAAACCCGGGGCGCAGAGAATCAGGAGCTACCTGCTTACCGGGACCTAGTCGGATCTGATCCAGGACGCGTTGAATAGCGCAACACTTAAGAAGGGTTCAATTGCGTGAAAGCCTCACACTCTGCGATCTCGCCACAATCTATTGGGGTGCCCGGAACGAATAGCGCAGACCGGCCTCAGGCGATTGCGAGGATTGGGGAAGGGGCGGATGGCCATCGGCCAATGGGACTCGCCGAATCGGCCACGAAGCTCCTGCTCGATCCGCCTCAGAGGTGCTTGGGCTCAGGTTGCGCGCGGGGCTGGGGAAGTTGAGTCCAATGCGGACAGGGGCGCAGCCGGGGGGCTACACCCCGCCGACCTTGAACGATTGCTTCAGGCGATCGGGTAGCGATTGATCCATGCGCCATCGGATTGTGACAGGTTCGTCCCCTTCCCAATCAACGAACTGGACCTCGCCGCAGTAGGTGAGCCCTGACGGTCGGCCGGATCGCTTCTTGGACCGGCGGACGAAGATGTGGACGGCAATGCCCTTCTTGGCGTGATCGCGCAGCAGTTCGCCATGGGCGGAGTCCCGTCGGGTGCGATTCTGGCTCTGCCATTCGAAGAGCGTGGGGGACAGGAAGCGGTCGCGGTACTTGTGGCCCTCCTGGAGGTCGTCCTTGTCGAGGGTCACGAGGAGGAAGACGTCACGGTCCTTGACGGCGAATCCCTGATTCCAGGATCCCGCGTTGAACTGGAGGCCGAAGAGTTCGGGGATCTCCGGGCGGTCATACTCACGCCAACGCTCAGGCTTACCAACCGGTGCCGGAGCCGCCGCGGCGGCCATCCGCCAGCCGGTTTCGGTCTGTTCGAAGGCGACAAACTGTCGGGTGCCGGGCATTCCGGCGTCCGGGCCGAACCATTGGCGCAGGACTTCGGGGAGGACGTTCTCCTGGTTGCCGGGCTTTCGCAGGGCATGGACGGCGACCTTGACGAAGCTCGCCTCGAACTGCAGGGCGGCGACGAAGCCGAACCACGACCCGAATTGGGGTCGGACCGAGCCAGGGAGGTAGCCCTCATGGAAGGTCTCGGTGGCGCTGGGGCGGATGCCGTGCCGTTCCCGAAAATCCTCATAGAAGGCCCGCAGGGCATCGGGCGTCCTTGCGCGGAGCAGCGACTTGAGGATCTCGATGGCCTTCAGCTCGTAGGTCACCTCGCAGCCGGGCGGCAGGTTGAAGGCACCGTCGGCGAGCAGGTTCAGCGCCCGGTCCACTTCGTAATCCCCGGCATTGAGCCGCAGGAGGGTGCGGATCTTGGTCAGGAAGATGCGGTGGTTCCCGATGAAATCGATCACCCGGAGGTGGGACTTGCCCTCCGCCACGCGGAGGCCGCGTCCGAACTGTTGCTGCCAGATCACGCCGGACTCGGTGGGCCGCAGCATGAGCACGGTGTCGAGGGTGGGCACATCGACGCCTTCGTTGAACATGTCCACGGCGAAGATGACGTCGATGCCGCCCGCCGACAGTTGTTCCAGCGAAGCGGCCCGGGGTGCGCTTTCGGCACCTGCATGCACGGCGACCGCCCGCACTCCCGCGCCGCGGAAGAAGTCCGCCATGAAGTCGGCATGTCGCAGGGAAACGCAGAACGCCAGGGTCCGTTTTCCGCCCCGCTTCCGGTACTGTTCGAGTGCGTTCTGTGCCCACTTCTGCGTGGCGACGGCCTGCGTCAGGGCCTCCTCGTCGAAACGGGCGTTGCGCCACGGGATCTGGGCGTAGTCAACATCGTCGGGAACGCCGAAGTACTGGAACGGGCAGAGCAGGCCGCGGTCGATGCCGTCGAAGGCATCACACCGGAACACGAGGTTCTCCTGGCAAAGCGCAAGGAGATCGCCGCCGTCCATGCGCTCGGGAGTGGCCGTGAGCCCGAGGAGGAACTTGGGGCGAAGGCAGCCTGGACCTCGGTGAATCCGGCGGGAACGGAACCGACGTCGGAGCGCCAAGTCCGGGCGCCATCGCTTTCCTCCTTACTGCATGGATACGGCGGTGGTGCCCCTCGCCCCCTTCGCATGCCCGCCCTGCTTCAACGCTTCGGCGAGCACTCGCAGCAGTTCACCGGGTGGGTGCGGCTTGTGCAAAACATGCCGTACCCCCAGTCGTTCCAGCGCCTGGAAGGCCTGCCGGCCCGGACCATCGAACAACCCGCCACTGGACACCACCACCGCCGTGTCCGGGCGAATGCGACGGATCGCCCGGACCAGCGTCACGCCATCCATCATCGGCATCATCACATCCGTCACCACGGCCCGCATGTCGCCGGCCCGCTTCGCGAACTGCGCGAGGGCCTCGATCCCATCCCGGGCCGCCGCCACCTCGTAACCGTACTGTTCCAAGGTCCGTCGCGTGATCTCCAGCAGCGCCGGTTCGTCGTCCACCACCAGGATCGTTTCTCCGTTCCCGCGGGCAACCTCGCCTGCACGCTCCGCGGGATCGTCAACGGCCACCACCTCCGGCTGAGCCGGGAGATGCACCTCAAAGGTGGTCCCCTTGCCCACGACGCTCGTGAACTCAACGAACCCACCGTGGTCGCTCACAATCCCCTGGACGGTGGTCAGACCCAGCCCCGTTCCCTGCCCTTCCGCCTTGGTCGTGAAGAACGTCTCGAAAATCCGGTGCCGCATCGCCTCGGGAATCCCCGTCCCCGTATCCTCCACCCGGATGCGGACATGCGGCCCCACGCTCGCCCCGGGCCGCACCGAGACGAAGGGCTCGTCGAGCGTCACGTTCTCCGCCCGCAAGGTGAGCCGGCCGCCGGACGGCATCGCATCGCGGGCGTTGACGCAGAGGTTGAGCAGGACCTGGTGGATCTGGGTGACATCGACCACCACCGGCCACAGGTGGGCGGCGCAATCGACGCGCACCTCGATGCCGCGCGGAAACGTCTCCCTCGCCATGTCCGCGATCTCCCGGATCAAGTGACGCACCTGCGTCGGGATGCGAGGCCCCTCCCGGCCCCGGGCAAACCCAAGCAACTGGCGCACGACCCCCACCGCGCGTCCCACACTGGTCTCGATGGTCGCGATCCACTCCTCCCGTTCCTCCCGCGGGAGATCGTTCCGCAGCATCGGCGTGCACAGCACAATGGGTGCGAGGACGTTGTTCAGGTCATGGGCGATCCCGCTCGCCAGGCTGCCGATGCTCTCCAACCGCTGGGCCCGAAGCAGCTTCGATTCGGTCAGGCGCTTCTCCGTGACGTCCTCCTTCACCGCGATCAGGTGGGTGATCTCCCCGGATGGCCCCCGAACCGGCGAGATCGACGCCGCCTCCCAGAACATCGAGCCGTCCTTGCGGCGGTTGTGAAATTCGCCCCGCCACTCCTTCCCCGCCAGCACCGCTTTCCACATCGTCTGGTATGCCTCATCCGACATCTCGCCGGACTTGAGGATCTTCGGGTTCTTTCCCAGCACCTCCTCCGCCGTGTACCCCATCACCCGGGTGAATCGAGGGTTCACATACTCGATGGCGCCGGTTCGGTCGGTGATCACGATGGAGACCGGTGACTGCTCGACGGCCCGGGCCAGGTTCCTCAACCGCTCCTGGGCCAACCGCGCCTCGGTGACATTCTGGAGAGCGCCCAGCCACCGCCTCCCGCCGCATGGATCCGGCAGCGGCTCCGCCTGTTCGATCACCATGCGCTCCTGGCGGTCCGGAAGCGCCAGACGATACTCGACCCGGTACACCTGACCCGTCCGCAGCGCCTCGCCGGACACCCTTTCCACCTCCTCCCGGTCCTCGTTGCGAACCCGCTCGCGAAACCGCTGCCAGGTGGGCCTTACCGCTCCGGGCTCATGCCCGAGGATGCGGTACGTCTCGTCAGACCAGACCATCGGTTCATCGGCGCCCTCCTTCGCGGCCGGGCCCGGCGGCCGCTCCCAACTTCCCAGCCCGGCAAGGTGTTCCGCCTGCCGGAGTCGATGCTCGCTGGCCCTCATGGAACGTTCCGCCAACTCCCGCCGCAGCCGGTTGGCCAGCAGCAGGCCCAACGCCGTGGTGGTGGCCGGATAGATCAGCATCACCGGCCAGCCGATGGCCGCCAGCACGCGGCGCGCACTCGCTTCGGGCAACCCCAGCATCCACGCCAGCATCACCAGGTGCACCACCACCCCGAAGGCATACAATTCGGCCGCCCCGATGTCGGTCAATGGACGCCCCCGCAGCCGTCTCCAGAAATACCCGATCGCTCCGCTGCTGATGATCACCCCGGTGCCGACCCAGGACGCCTCCCCTCCCTGCCACAACCGGAACAAGCCGGTCACGGCCACCGCCACGGCCGTCGGAATGCCCCCGAAAAACAGCCCCGCCACCCCGAGCAGCACCGACCGCGAATCGAACACAATCCCCGGCTCGAACTGATACGAGGTGATGATCAACCCGATGCCGAGTCCCCCAAGGAAGACGCCCATGCCCGCCTGACGCCACCGCAGGGGCGCGGCCCGCCGTCCCTGCGTGGCCATATCGAATACGACCACCGTGGCCAGCAACAGGGCCGCATTCTGCACCAGGGCGACAATCGCGGGATTGATCATGTTCGGACTCGGCCAACGGACTGAAACCCACCACGGCTCGGACCCTGCCATGGACCCGTGCGACGCCCGGATCGCACGATGCACCAGCCCCTGCCCCGTTCCTTACGTCTTGTTGCCGTCGATGGACCCTCTCCCCATTCCATGCCCGTACGCCACGGCGCCACCAGGATCGTAGCCTGACCCTACGGGATCCCGACACCTCGGCCCGCTCGGCTCCCGCCAGGTGTCACAACTCACTTGCCCCCCCCCATGCCGCCGCCTTCCGCCCGAAGCCTCTCCCCACCTATGGCCGTTCTGTCGAGAGATTTGTTAAAATCGACCCCATCGGATGCGTTGCGTTGCCGGCCCCGGAGCGGGGGGCACCACGGGCGCATCTCCGTTTCTCGAAACTGGCCCAAGCCATCCCTCCTTGGTCCTCGTGCTCAGCCCCCGAAACGGGAGGCACACCCCTTGGAGCGTCGCCTGAGGGCTGGCCCGATGGGTTCGATCCGCCTCGGGACTGGGGAGGGCGATTACGATTACGATTACGATTACGATTACGATTACGATTACGAGTACGAGTACGAGTACGATTACGAGTACGAGTACGATTACGAGTACGAGTACGAGGCCTGCTGCAAAGTCTTGCTCCCAGCCCCTGCTCCATTCCACGGCCCCCTACACGCTGAAGCGTGCACACCCAACCACCGCGGCCCGCCCTCCCGTTTGGTGTCCCGGCTTCAGCCGGTCACAGCTCTGCTCCCATCCCCTGCTCCACTCCACGGTCCCCAACACGCTGAAGCGTGGACACCCAACCACCGCGGCCCGTCCTCCCGTTTGGTGTCCCGGCTTCAGCCGGTCACAGCCCTGCTCCCTTCCCCTGCTCCCTTCCCCTGCTCCACTCCACGGCCCCCAACACGCTGAAGCGTGCACACCCAACCACCGCGGCCCGTCCTCCCGTTCGGTGTCCCGGCTTCAGCCGGTCGCAGACTTGCCCGCAACTACTTGGCGCCACTCCCGGTGAGGACGATGGGGATCGTCCGCAGGAGGATCTTGAGATCAAGCCACAGCGACCAGTTGTCGATGTACTCGAGATCGAGCCGGACCCATTCCCGGAAATCGCGAACCTCGCTGCGCCCGCTGATCTGCCACAGGCAGGTCAGGCCGGGCTTCACGCTGAGCCGGCGGCGATGTGCGAAATCATCGAATCGCCGCGTCTCGTCCACCGGCAGTGGCCGCGGCCCGACCAGGCTCATGTCCCCGCGCAGCACGTTGAAGAGCTGGGGAAACTCGTCGATCGAGAACTTCCGCAACCAGCGTCCCACCGGAGTCACACGCGGATCCTGGGAGACCTTGAACACCGGGCCGCTCATCTCGTTGAATGCGGCAAGCTCCTGCTTCCGCTGTTCGGCGTCGGTGACCATGGTTCGAAACTTGTACATCGTGAACGGCCTCCCGTTGAGCCCGCTCCGGAGCTGCCGGAAGATCACCGGCCCCGGCGAACTCAGCCGCACCGCCAGCGCCGCCAGCAGCATGACCGGGGAGAACAACACCAGCAGGCAGAAGGCCCCCGCCACATCCAGCATCTGCTTCCCCGCCGCCTGCCACGACATTTCAGGCGTCGAACGGAACACCATCATCGGCCGCCCGTAGAAGTCGTCCACCGTCGTCCGCGAAATCTGGGTCTTGAAGAAATCCGCCAGCAGCCACACCTCGATGCCCTCCAGCTCACATGCATGGATCACCTTCTCGAGCTGACCGAAATACGTGTGGCGCGCCGCCAGCACCACGCCGTTCGCGGACTGCTCGTGCAGAATCGCCGTCAATTGGTCCAATGGCACCTCGTTCACGTCGATCTCCGCCAGGATCCGGATCCCGTGCCGCTCCCGGTCCGACAGATCGCGCTTCAATCCCTCCGTGTCCTCCGCCGTCCCGATGAGCACCAACCGCCGCTCGAACTGGCCCTTCTCAAGCCCCGACCGGATCCACCAGCGGACGATTTCCTCCTTCACCAGGACCAGGACGAAGCTGAAGACGCCGAAGAGAATGATGACCGCCCGCGCCAGTTGCTCGCGGGTCAGGAACATCAGCAGCACCACCCCGATGGTCAGGACGGTGCAAACCTTGAAGAGGATCAGCAACGTCTGGCGCCGCGAGGCCACCAGCGGACGCCCATAGAACCCGTATTGATTCAGCAGCAGCATCGCCGCCGGAACCGTCAGCAGCATGTACCACGCATACTGCCCGAACGGCTGGATCTCCGGGGTGCCGCCGAACCAGCCGAAAAACACCACCAGCCAGTTGCCCACGTCGTCCGCGTTCGACCGCAACAGAAACGCCAGGTAAAACCCGCACGCAAACAGCGCCGCATCCGCAACTTTTTGGATGCGGTCCCGAACAATGCGCTGACGGCGTAACATACGGCTCTGACCCGAACCAGGCGGTGCGCGAGGTTAGCCGCGACCTTCCCCGAAAGACAACGCCGGCGTGGTCACGCGCATCCGGAGGGGCGAGCTCCGCGAGCCCTCAGTCCCTCCGCTCCATTCCATTGCCGGCCTCGCAGAGCTCGGCCCTCCGATTGCATCCGCCCGTTCCAACTTCCGGAGGGGCGAGCTCCGCGAGCCCATCATCACCGGACCCGTGGTGCGTTGAAACTCAGGGACGATCGCCTGAATCAGCCGGACCAGCCGTTCATAGGCTTCGTCTTCCCGGCCCGGCGGACAATACGCCAGGCAGCCGATGTAGGCCCAACGCTGGAGTTCCCCCGTTCGAACCAGATCCGCTGCCAGCCACCACATCCGCTCGAGATGATCGTTGGACAGGCGGGTTTCGGACACGAACCAGTACACGTACACCGCCCCCATTCGTTCCACCTGGCCCCCCGGTGTCCGAAGCTCCCGCAGCGCATCCAACCGCGCCACCGGCAGCTCGTATCGGTGCGGTCGATCGATGGGAATGCGCTCCTTGCGCCAGGTATGGATCTGGAACCCCTGCCCGGGGAGACAGTACTCCGGTTTGTGGATGCTCGTCCGGTCCGTTCCCATCAGCACGCCGGAGACCTGGACCGGAAACCCATCCGTCTCGGACCGGTACAACCGGCGCCCGTAGGTGGTGTCGGCCGGCAACCAGTCCAGTTCCTCCCGCGTCACCGGCAACAACTCGGACCGGTAGTCGAGGATGCGCTCCGGCAGGTGAATGCTGTGGGTGGCGGCCAGCTTCCCCTCGTCGTCCAGCAGCGCCACATCGGTCAGCACCAGGCCCGGTTCGCCCAACCGCTGTCCCGATTGCAACCGGAACAACAACAGTGCCGCGCCGGTCATCAGTGCGAGCGAAACGACGGCCAGGGTCCAACTGCGGGTGCGCGTCATGGGGTTTGTGAGGCCAGGGTTCCCGGGTTCGGAGGATCGGCGGGCTGGGACGCCGCCCGGCCCTCTCCGAGCCACGAACCCAGCAGGCCGAGCCCGAGAAAAGCCGGCACGTACGGCAGCAGACTCATCACCGCATTGTCGTGCACCCAGTTCCCGGCCTCCTGCCCGAACGCCTCCGCAGCCAGGATGATCAGGGTGAGCCGGAGCACGTTGCCCGCCACGGCCAGCGGGAATGCGGAGGCAATCATCACCGCAATCCGCCACGGGCGGCGCAGCGTGACGAAGGCATAAATCGAGGCCAGGGCCAGCGTGGCCGTCAGGCTTCGCAATCCCCCGCAGGCCGGGGCCACCTCGTATCGAAACGTGCCCTGGGCATCGAAGATCTGGGTCCCGTTCTGAATCAGGCTGATCCCCAGTCCCGCCTGGCAGATCCAGGTGGTGATGTTCGTGGCGATCAACCGCAACGGAAAGGTGATGGTCTCGGCCAGGGTCCCCAGCGGCACACAGAAGACGAAGAGAAAACAGGGGAAGAACGCCGCCCTGAGGAAGGTCCAGCCCCACACCACCCCCAGCAGGGCGTACACCCCGAGGTAGAACGCCGCCACGCTCAGGCGGGTCTGCTGGATGGCGAACCCGAGCACATGCAGCACCAACGCCAGTCCCAGCAGCACCACGCCGCCCGCCCAGGGACCCTTGGGAACCGCCATCAACTCGTCCCGCTTCCACCAGCACAACCCGAGCACCAGCAAGGGCACGTACCGCCCCAGCTCGTCATCCTGCGACTGGCTGTACGCATAGTTGAGCCACCCGAACAGCGATCCGGACTCGACATACCCAAAGGTCGAATTGCCCAGGAAATGGAACAGCGCGATCCAGATGCCCAACAGGCCGAGGAACAACGTCCTGCCCGGAAACGCCCTCCAGAATGCCGCCATCTCCTCAGCCAGACCTGGAGGCAACTCTTCCGCGGAACCGGGGGCGTCAGGGGGAGACACGTCGGACGTCATGCGCAAACCATGTGCCTCAGAGCCTTGCCCCAGCCCCTGCGTTCAATCAAGGCCGCGTGCCGCGGAATCGTTGCTTCCAGAAATAGAAAGAGACCGGGCCTTGCGGCCCGGTCTCTCGAAAACCACCTGCCCTTCCGGCTACTGCCGGACGCGGAAATAGGTGCCGTCGCCCGTCGGCGCCGTGGAGTACGGCGACGAGGCTCCCGCCACGTCAGTCCAAGGACCGGTCACAGCAGGTGCGGATTGCAGAGTTCCCGTCGCGTAGGTGATCACGACGTTCCCGCCTTGCAACGCGATGGAGTCGATGGCGATCTCCTGCACGACCGGCGGACCGTACCAATACACATGGGCACTCAGCGCGGTCAGGGAGGCGGCGGGAGTGGTGTCGCCTTCCCGGCGCCAGGCCACCTGGCCCCAGTCGCCGCCGCCCCCTTCCTTCACGAGGAAGAGAAGACCGTAGCTCTGTCCCGCCGTGAGGTTGATGGGCTCGCTGGTGGGGAAGGTCCCATCGTCGGCATTCTGGGCCGCTCCCGGATTCTCGAACGGCCCGCAGCAACCGTTCTCCTGGGCGATCGGAAGGGCCACCAGGGGATCGGGAATGGCGGCACCGCTGGTGTTGATATACAGCCGGGACGCATCGTCGCTGCGGACAAAGAACCGGTACTGACCGGATTCGGTCGGACGCAGGATCGCCCGCATGGCCACCATGTGGTTGTCACCCCAGGTGTCGCCGAAGTTGGTGGTTTCCCCGAAGGTCATG
Source organism: Verrucomicrobiia bacterium (assembly GCA_019634625.1). NCBI lineage: Bacteria > Pseudomonadati > Verrucomicrobiota > Verrucomicrobiia > Verrucomicrobiia bacterium. Next base: position 20,080 of record JAHCBA010000048.1, on the reverse strand, counting down.
CCAGGGGTGTAACGCACCACGTCCGGGCTGTTGGGCCACTTGGCATCTGCCAGCACCGTGTCCATGTCGGCTTGGGAAGCTCCCGTGAAGCCCGTGTACTGGTCGGCCCGGGCGCGATTCGGCACCAGCAGCCAGGAATTGAGGACGCCCGAGGCCGCGGCAGCGGGTGTGCCGCCAAGATTCTGGACGCCGTTCACCGTCAGGTTGTAGGTGGTGCCTTCCGCCTGGGTCGAGGTGGTCAGCCGCACCGTGTACTGATCGACCACCGTGGCTGCGGACACGGTCAAGCCACCGCTGAAGGTGTAGTTGGCGACTGTCGTGGACGAAGGAGCTGAAACCGGCTGGTTGAACCGGACGGTGGCGGCGGTGAAGCTTTCGCTGCCCTCGACGTTGGCCACCAGCGGCGCCTGCCCGGCGTTCACCGTGAGAGTCGCCTCGGCGCTGGTCACGTTCGCACCCAGCGTTCCGACGAGCACCTTGAACTTCGCCCCGTTGTCGGCCGGCATGGCCACCGGAATCGTGTAGGTCGCCGCCGTGGCATTCGGAATCAGCGCGTCGTTCTTGTACCACTGGTAGAAGGTTCCCGCGCCATAGGCAGAAACCGTTTCCGCCGTGACCGAGAACGTCACCGGCTGGTAGGCAACCGTGGTGGCATCGGCCGGTTGGGTCACAATGGTCGCCGAAGCGCCCACCGCATCGGCGGGAGCCTCGATCAGGGCTCCTCCAATCGGGGTCAACTGGTTCGCCGGAGTGGTGCTCCCCTCGCGACGCATCGCGACCTGGCCGAAGTCGCCGCCGCCCGCTTCCTTCACCAGGAATAGCACACCGTAGCGGCTCCCCGCCGTGAGCTGAATCGGCTCGCTGGTCGGGAACGTGCCATCATCGACATTCTCACCGGCCCCGGGTTCTTCAAAGGGACCGCAGCAGCCGTTTTCCTGGGCCACCGGGAGGTCCACCAGCGGGTTCGGGATCGCCGTGCCGGTCGGGTTGATGTAGAAGCGCGAGGCGTCGTCGCTCCGAACGAAGAACCGGTACTGGCCGGTCTCGGGAACGGTGATCGTCGTCGAGATCGCCGCCATGTAGTTGTCGCCAAAGTCGGCGAAGTTCAGCCCATTGGCGTAGAAGGTCCGGTCCGGGCTGTTGGGCCACTTGGGATCGGCGAGTACGGTGTCGATGTCGAACTGGCCGGCGCCGCCAAATCCGTCATAGATGCGCACCAGCGGGAAGCCGATTCCAGCCACCTCTGCCACCGTCGTCGCGGATACGGTCGCCGCCGGTCCGTCCTGGCCCGCCAAATTAACCGCCACCACGGAGTAGTTGTAAGTCGTTCCGGGGCTTAGCCCGCGATCTTCGTAGGTTGTTTCGGTAAGGAGTCCCCCCAACTGGTTGCCATTGCGGCTCAGGCGGTAGGCCACGCGGGTCCCATCCGGCGTGGTGGCCGGGCCCCAGCTCAACGCAACGCGACGCGCGCCAGCCTGCGCCACAGTGAGCGCACCCGGAGCGGTAGGCGGTCCGCCGCTTTCCACAGCCACCGTGGTCAGTTGAAGATTATCGATGTGCGTGTGCCCGTTGGCGCCACCGGTCCGGCCCGCAAACACGATCCGACCCGCGCTCGGGAAGTAGTCGGTCTGGAACGCGTCCAGCACCTTGTTGCCCTTCCAGGCCACCGTCAGCTTGCCGTCCTGGGTCAGATCGATCTCGAACGGCTGCCAGCAGAGGCCCGCCCACGAGGCCGGATCCATCGGATCGCCGCCTTGTGCCCAGTACTCCGAATCCCAAGGCCCCGTCTGGAGGCTGGTGATGTCCGTGCAGGCGCCATGCCGCGTCGGCAGCGCCTGACGCAGGACCGTCCGGTTGTCCACGCGGACAATGATGCCTTCGATGTCGGCTCCGTCGGGGAGCGTGTTGCCCGACCAGGTGTCGAACAGCACCGCGATACCCGTGGTCGTGCCGCCCTCGGCAATGCCACCGGCGAAGTTCCCCATGTTGTTGATGTCACCCAAAACCGGATCCCCATCGCGCGCGAAGCTGACGCTGAAGCCGTCGGCCACACGGTCGCCCGTGCTGTTGCCGGTCCGGATGTCGCACTTGAAATTGAATCCGGTGACGATCTTGCCCGGATCGATGTCCGGGAAGATCACCCCTTGGTACAGACTGCCGATGGGCCAGGTCAGTGCGAGGAATCCACCGGGATTCCCGCCCGAATCCACCCAGGGCATGGTGTTCACAAAGTTCCCGCCGAACTCGAGATTCGGATCGGCCTGCGGATCCGTGGTGAAGTTGTAGGTGACCGAACCGGCGAATGCCGATCCGGCTACGAATAAGGCCGCTCCCGCCGCGATCAGGCGGGAAGCTGCCCATGGTTTTTTACTCCTCATGGGTTCTTCTTCCAAATAGGGGTTGGTTGACTTGTTACCGAACTGGGTACGGGCGGCGTTATGGAGCATCTTGCTGCCCTGCGACAAGGCTAAACAGGGGTTGTGCAACAGAACGCACAGGCATTTCAACGCGATCCAGCCCCGGTGGTGGAGGGCGAGGGGGCGAGCAGGAGCAAGAATACGGGACCGGAACCCGAAGGCCACGACCACGCGATGCCCGGCTCACGATCCGGTGAGCGAACTCGGGCGTGGTGCCTGCGCGAAGCGGACCGGTGACGGGGAGTGCTGCGGCCCAGCGTCTGTTACGGCTTACCCGTCCTGACACCGGCCCCGGGTCGCCCGCAGCGCCCCGTCCAACCGCTCCAGGAACTCCTTCAGATCCGTCTCCTCGTGGGCCAGGGACACATAGAGCTTGGTGCCCAGCGGATTCAGGAAGATCCGGCGCCGCAGCAGTTCGAGCATGAGCGCACGGCCCCGCGCCCGGTCACTCGCCAGCCAGGAACGCTGGTCCACCACGGGTTCCGCCGAGAACGCCACCTGCGCCACCGGGCCGTCCCCCAGGACCTGCCCGATCTCACCCGACGCCCCCAACGCCTCGCCCATCCCTTCCCGCAAACGCCGCCCCATGCCATGCAACCGCTCGTACACCCCTGCTTCCGAGAGGATGTCCAGCACCGCCAGACCGGCGGCGCAGGAGACAGGGTTGCCGCCGGTCGTCGATGCGGACCATGCATAGTTCGGACCCGGCAGCCGGTGCTCGTTGACCACCTCCATCAGGTCCGCCCGGCCCCCGTAGGCGCCCAATGGGAACCCGCCGCCCAGCGCCTTGCCGTAGGCGACCAGGTCCGGAATGACCCCGTAGTATTCCTGCGCCCCACCGAGGGCGAGGCGGAAGCCGGTGACGACTTCGTCAAAGACCAGAACGATCCCGTGGCGCCGGGTCAGGTCGCGCAACCCGGCCAGGAAACCGTCCTTCGGCGGCAGGCATCGGTGCAGGGGCTCGACGATCACCGCCGCGAGTTCGCCGGCATGCCGGGCCACGATGGCCGCGGTGGCCGCGAGGTCATTGAACGGTGCCACCAGCACGTCGCGCTCCACCCAGGCCGCCCCGGCTCCCGAAGGATCGGATTGCGGAAGCACGGCCGGACGACCGTTGAGCATGCTGGTCACCCCCACCGGGTGCTGCCCGTGGTAGGCGCCCTCGAACTTCAGCACCTTCGAACGGCCCGTCGCCGCCTGGGCCACCCGGAGGCACAGCATCGTGGCCTCCGTGCCGGACGCGACAAACCGCAGGCGCTCGACGCAGGGCGAAAGGGCGGCGATCCGCTCCGCCAGCTCCACACTGCGCCGGTTGACAGCCGCGAAGTTGAAGCCGTCCCGGGCCGCCCGGGTGACCGCCTCGAAGACATGCGGATGTCCGTGGCCGACCAGCGCCGAACCCCAGGCCATGGTGAGGTCGATCCATTCGTGACCCTCGGTGTCCCACACCCGGCCTCCGTGCCCGCGTTCGAGGACGGGGACGAGTTCGGGAGGAATGGCGTATTCGCCATTGGAACCGGCAGGGAACAAAGCCAGGGAACGGTCACGCCAGGAGGTCATGGATGGGTCTGGGAAGGATCGCAGTTTTGTCGGGATCCGCAGCAGTCTGGAACTCGGTACCCCATGGACTCGGCGACCCTCAGCGTCGGAACAGTCCCAAGTCGGAATCGAAATCGAAATCGAAATCGAAATCGGGAGCGACCTCCCATCCCATTGCACCACTCCCCTGCCGGCCTCGTGGAACTCGGCCCTCCGATCTCGCCACCCCGCTTCACCCTTCGGAGGGACGAGCTCCGCGAGTCCGCAATCCATTGCACCACACCTCTTCCCCCTTCCCGGGACTCGTACTCAGCCCGAAGGGCGGTACTCGTACGCGTCATCGTCCTCGACTCGCAGACACACCGTTTCAGCGTCGCCTCATGGCTGGCCCGATGGGTTCGATCCTGTTCGGACCTCCCATTCCGCATGGGAATTGGGCAGGGCGATTACGATTACGATTACGATTACGATTACGAGTACGAGTACGAGGTCCGCTGCATAAGACTGAGATGCGCGCCCCCCATCGCTCGCCTTCCCTGCGGCCTCGTGGCGCTCAACCCTCCGATTTCACACCCGCATTGCATGTGAACTCGAAGATGTCGAAATTGCGGACATCCGCGCGGGCCCGGGCGAGGTACTCGGGGCGAGGCGCCTCGGACAGGATGAACGGCACCATTTCCTCGTACCGTCCGCCGTGCGAACGAAGCCCGCCCTCGATCGCCTTCAGATCGTGGTAATCGACCGTCCGGCCCAGAACGACATCGCGCCCCGCGCAGACCACGATGTCGCCCATCCGATCGATCGGCAGTTCGAGCAACCGCGCGCCCGTCGCCCGGTCATGCACCTCGGTGATTCCCACCAGCGACAGCAGCCACGTCGCCACCTCGGGCACGGCGATCCGCGCATCGGACGGAGGCAAATGGACCTGGGCAAAGCTGCCGAGGGCGCCGTGATGCACGACGTACGGATCGGTGATGGGCAGGATGACGCGGAATCCGGGGCCGAACCGGTCGTTCAGGGCGGTCTCGAGATAGATCACATTCGGCGAACCATCGGCCTTCCGCTTGTCGTTCATCCCATGGTCGGCGGTCAGGCCCACCACCACGCCCAGGTCGAGAAGCCGGCCCAGCAGCGCATCGATCCCGGCATAGAACTCGAGGGCCTCGGGCGCCTCGGGCGGGAACTTGTGCTGCATGAAATCCGTTGTGCTCAGATACAGGAAGTCCGCGCGGTCCTGCTCGATCAGCGCCACTCCGGCCCGCAGGACGTACAGGCTCGCCTCCCCGCTGTAGATCTCCGGCGTCGGTCCCGCCAGGGCTTCCACCTCGTCGATGCCATGGGTCGCCATCCGGGCCTGATTGGCCTTCTCCGAGGAAAAGGCAATCCCGCCTGCCGCGATCAGCTCATGGGCGAAGATATCGCGCAGCTTCTCCTTGGCGGTGACCACCGCGACCCGCCGGCCCGCGCGCTGGGCCGCGGGAAAAATCGTCTCGACCCGGAGAAACGAGGCCGAGTTCATCATCACCTCGCGCCCGCTGTCCGCCTCGTAGAAGAAGTTCCCGCCGATCCCGTGGACGGCCGGCGGCACCCCGGTGACGATCGAGGTGTTGTTGACGTTGGTGAAACTGGGCATGGCCCCGCGGGCCTTGCCGCGGTATCCCGATGCCGTCATCCGGACGAGGTTGGGCATGCGTCCGCGGGCAATGGCCGCGTCGAGATACTCGTCGGCCGACCCGTCGAGGCAGACGACCGCCACCGGGCGGGCCGGAGGCGAGTAGGTGCGATGATGGACGGTGAACGTGACGGCTTTGGACATGGGCGGAAAAGCCTGCCGGTGCGGAGTCTTCAGGGGAAGTCCGGAGGTTGGCCAATCCCGTGCATCCCGGAGGAGTGGGTGGAGGCGCGAACTTCGCGAAGCATCGCCTCGGAGGGCCGAGTTCCACGAGGCCGCAATGGTGTGGTGCGTTCGATTGAGGACTCGCGGAGCTCGTCCCTCCGATTTGCTGCCTCCTCACCGACAACTTGGGGATGCACCGTGCCCAATCTGACCCCGCGCAGCTTGGTTCCTGCCTCACGGTTTGGGCAGTGGGGTCAACTCCGTATTATTCCATTTGTCCGTCATCGTACTCGTACTCAGCCCGAAGGGCGGTACTCGTCCTCGTTCCTCGAATTGACCGGACGACGGGTGCGCGGGAGGGATTCTGTCTGGGTGTTGAAAGAAGCGGAGCGGGAAAGGCCGAGTGCGAGTGCGAGCAAGAGCACGAGCAAGAGCACGAGCAAGAGCACGAGCAAGAGCACGAGCAAGAGCACGAGCAAGAGTACGAGCAAGAGCAAGAGCACGAGCACGAGCAAGAGCACGAGCACGAGCACGAAGGCGGCCTGGCGGAGATTCTGTGCCGGCAGGGCAGACGCGGAAGCCCCGCCCGGTTCGGTGTCCACGCTTCAGCGTGTTCGAACGGCTCGGGGGGAGGCACGCCAATCCATGCCTTGCAGCCAGGAGGTCAGCTCGCGGATGACCCGCCCGCATCGGGCCGGACCTGCATGGCGTCGATGACCCGCTGGACAGCGGCGACGAGATTCAACACATCCGAGGGGAAGATCCGGCCGATGCTCCCGATGCGGAAGGTGTCGGCCTGGCTGATCTTGCCCGGATAGATGATATGGCCCTCGTCGCTGAGACGCCGGTAGAAGGCATCGAAGGTGAACCGGGGATCCTTCGGGAAGACAAACGACGTGATGATGCAGCTCTGCACGACGGTGCGCAGGTAGGGACGAAATCCGAGCGCGGTCATCCCCGCCACCAGGGTGCGATGATTCGCCTGGTACCGATCGAACCGCGCCTCGCGACCCCCTTCCATCTCGAGTTCCTGGAGCGCCTGGTGGAGCGCCAGGATGGAATGGGTCGGCGGCGTGTACCGGAACTGCCCGTTCTTGTCGAAGCCCTCGAGCTGCCCGAGCAGATCCAGGCTCAAGGAGCGCGCCCAACCCGCCGTGGCCGCGAAATCCGCCCGCCGCCCGAACACGAACGAAAACCCTGGGACGCCCTCGAGGCACTTGTTCGGCGAGGAGATGAGGTAGTCGATGCCGCACGCCCGGAAGTCGATGGGCAACGCCCCGAAGCTGCTCATCGCATCGACGATGAACACCCGTTGGTGACGCCGCACCACCGGCCCGAGGGCCTCGATCGGGTTCAGGATGCCCGTGGTGGTTTCGCAATGGATGGCGACGACGTGGGTGATGGTGGGGTCATCGGCCAGCAGGCGGTCGAGTTCCACCGGATCGGGCGCGGCATCCTCGGGCGTGCGGTAGGCGACATGCGGCGTGCGGTGATGCTCGAGCATCCTGATGGCCCGTTCGCCATAGGCGCCATTGGCATGGACCAGCACCTTGCCCTGGGGCGGCACCACGCTGGCCAGCACCGCCTCGACGCCGAAGGTGCCGCTGCCCTGGAGCAGGATGCACTCCCATCCCTCGCCCGCATCGAGCCCGGCGAGAGCCAGGAGCCGGTCACGGATCGACTTGACCAGCGCATTGAACTCCCAATGCCAGGACCCGGCATCGTGAAGCATGGCCTGTTTGACCGCCAGACTGGTGGTCAAGGGGCCGGGTGTGAACAGAACCTTGTCGCGCGAACTGGGTACCATGGGTGCCAACATAGAAAAATCGCCAGGCCCGCCTCCGCAGGCCACTCACTCAAATATCCAAACCTCCCTCCACCTTCAGTCCTCAGGTCTCAGGTCTCAGGTCTCAGGTCTCAGGTCTCAGGTTTCAGGTTTCAGGCCTCAGACCGCCCCAGGCACGGGGAGCAGGGCCACACACGGAACGATGCCCTGCCCCCCGTCCGGGAAGCCGCCGCCACGAGGCGGCGAAAGCTAAGCGCCAAGGCAAACCGGGAACCCGCGCCCGGTTACTTGTTGGCGCGGTGGAACTCGAGGGTCTGGCGGGCCCGGTCGTCGCCGGATTGCTCCGCCTTCTGAAGTTCGGCCCCGACACTCGCCAGGCTTTGGGCCACGAAGGCGCGTTGTTCGGCGGTGAGATCGGGGTGCGCGTTCAGATCCTGCAACGCGCCCCAGGCGCCGTTGAAATCGCGCCTGCCGAGGGCCTCCACCACCTGGTTGGACAGCTCCTGAATCTCGGCCTGACCGCTTTGGAAGGCGCTGGCGGCGCCCTGCGAGATGTCCTCCACGCCGACCAGCTCGGGGGCCTTGTCCCCGGAGCCGCAACCGGCCATCACCAGGGACACCGCGATCAGCAACGCACCGTGCAAGGGAGATAGCTTCATCCGAAGGAGGGAAGGGTTCACAGCGGGGGTTGTTCCAGCGGGGGTGCGCCCGTGTACCAGCGGTAGTCGTAACCGCGCTTGGAGTAGCGGACGGAGGAGACGTTGCCGCCGACCCAGAGGGTGTTGCAGCGCCGATTGTGCCGCCACCATTCCATCTCCATCTGGCGGCCCGGATAATGGCTCGCCAGGCCGTACTTCCATTGGGTCAGGCACTCGCTTTGACCGGGAAACAGCCCGATCGAGTCGTCGGGGCCTTCCATGCGCTGCTCGGCGGCGTCCTGGGCGAAGACGGTGGTGGTCGGGCTCAGGAAGCTGGACAGCTTGCGCGGACCGGTCAGCCGTGTGTTCGGGCTGCTGGGGTCGGCGGGCTGGACCACATAGGCATTGATGCCGATCGAGGAGTTGAGCCAGTACTCGGCAGCGAACCGCAGTCCCTCTTCACGCCACTCGTCCACGACCCGGGCCGAAGGGCAGCGGAACATCGTCTGCGCGCCTTCCCAGTTCCAGTTGGTGCCGGTGGAGCGGATGTACTTGGCATAGGCGATGCCCCAGTACGCCTGGGGATGATTGGGATCGAGGAGAATGGTGCTGCGCGGCGTGGCCACCCACATCCCGTGATTCGGCGCCGAGCCCCCCACATGGTGGAACACCTCGTCGTTATCCTCGGCATACATCGCGGTCGAGAGGCCGATCTGCTTGAGATTGCTCAGGCACTTCGCCTGGCGCCCCTTCTCCTTCGCCTTGGCCAGCGCCGGCAGGAGCATCGAGGCCAGGATGGCGATGATGGCGATGACCACCAGCAGTTCGATCAGGGTGAAGGCCGAACGGGGGGAACCCTTGGCCGGTACGTATGGGTCTCTTTTCATGAAACGTTGGCGGTGGATCAAAGACGTGTCGCCGGAGGCGCCTGGGCCCCCGGCGACGCGATCCATCAGATGCCTTGTCTTGGCGGATTGTGCAATGTCACTTCCTCAGGCGGAAATACCGCGCCGATCCTGTCAACGGTACCGTGGCCGAGTTCGCGCCCGCCCCGGCCACCGGCGTCCAGCCGCCCGCGGTGCCCACGACGCCGTTTTCCTCGAGCACGAAGTCCGCGCCCGTCCAGGTCAGCGTCAGTTGGCCGCCGGAGACCGCCGCCGTCAGCGTCGGCCCGGCATCCGGTCCGCCGGAACCGTCGGCACTCTGGTTGTTGAGACCGCGGACGTATAGCAGGGCGATCTCACGGCCGCTGAGCGACCGGTTCCAGAAGGCCACGTCGTCGAGCACCGCATCGAACAGCGAGCTGTCCGCATATTCCCCGGTGCCGTCCTGCCCGATGTTCAACGCCAGGCCCGCCGGGAAGAGCGTGCCGGTCGCCGGCGTGATGTCCTTGCGCCCGGGCGCATTGCCGCGGTCGAGTTCGATCTCGTTGCCGTCGAAGTACGTCACCGCCTGCCCGTTGATGTCAAACACGACCGCAACGTGGTGCCACGCCAGGTCGTTCAGCAATCCGCCCACACTGTCGAAGTCCTTCCGGGTCTGGCCATCCCGACGGTAGTTCCACTGGACACGCCCGTCGCTGTCGGTGGCCACGATCCAGCCGGTGTTCCCGCCGCTGGCCCAGCTCTTGTTGGCGATCAGCGAGGGGTCGCTGCTCCATTCGTTCATCTTCACCCAGAAGGCGACCGTGAACGGCTGGGTCTCGCCGAACCGCACATTCGGTCCGCTGCCCAGGGTGACGTAGTTGTAGGCATTGCCGCCGGCCGACCGCTCGGTGCGGAGATGCACGCCCTGCCCGATCCGACCGGGCGCGAAGGCCGGGTTCCCCACCGCGGTGCCGTGGTTGCCGGTGGCGGTGGCATCCGCGAGGTCGCCGTCGAATTTGAGCAGCGTGGCCAACTGACTGGAGAGCGCCGGTGCATAGATGCTGTCGCCGAAGGCGCCGAAGGCATAGAGGCTGACCACCTCTTCCGAGGAGAGCCCGCGTTCCCAGATCGCCACCTCGTCGAGAAGGCCGGTCCAGTCCCCGCTGCCATACGCGCCGGTTCCGTCCTGGCCGAGGTTGAGGGAGAGATCCGGATTGCCGATGTCCCCGGTGCCCGGCGCGATCGCGGTGACATCCACCAACTCACCGTTGAGGTAGGTCTCGGCGTTGCCGTCGATGCGCCAGACCACGACCACATGGGACCAGGCGTCGGGGTTGTTCAGGACATTTCCCTTGGCGGTGTAATCCAGATCCTTCCGGGTGTTGCCGCTGCGGGCGTAGTTCCACTCGATGCGCCCGTCGCCCTGGGTGCCGATGGTCCAGCCCACATTGCCGCCCGAGGCCCAGGCCTTGTTGGCGATGATCGCAGGGTCGCCGGACAGCCGTTCGGTCTTGACCCAGAAGGCCACCGTGAAGTCCGAATCCTGACCCGGCGAAAGGGTGACGTTGTCGCCCAGGGTGATGTAATTGTAGATGCCGTCGGCGCGGGAATTCTCGATCCGCACGGCCTGACCCGCCCGGCCCGGGGCGAAGGTGACCTCGCCCACCGCGATGCCCGGAAGATTGTTGCCGGAGGCGTCGTCGAGGTTGCCCTCGAAGCCCAGGTAGGTCACCAGCCCCTGAGTCAGCGTGCCGGCTTCGGCGGGCGGGAACAGCACCGACAGGACCGCCGGTTCACTGGTCAGCGATGCCGTCGGGTTCGACACCACCACCCGGTAACTGCCGGCATCGGCAAGCATGACGGCGTCGATGGTGAAGGTGGCATTGGTCGCGTTGGCGATGTTGGCGCCGTCCTTGGTCCATTGATACGACAACTGCGCCCCGCTGGCCCCGACGGTGAAGGTTGCGGACGATCCGACGATGCGTGCCGTGCCGACCGGGTGCTGCACAATCTCCGGGGCCGGGACGGTGCCGATGATGGCGATGTTGTCGATGGCCCACCACCAGTCGTTGGCGGCGTCGAGGAGACCGAAGGTGAGCTGCATGGTGCTGGCCCCGGCGGGGTTGTTGAGGGGGAGCACGACGGTCTCGTTGATGAACTGCCCGTCGGCCTTGAAGAACGGACCGGGCCGGGATTCCCAGCGGAGGATCTCCTCGGATTCGCCCCCGTCGAAGGCGATGCGGATGACCGCGGTCTGGTTGTTGATGTTGCCCTCCGGGAAGTTCGGAGGTCCGTCGTCGCAGCACTCCGGCCGCCAGCTCGAATCGAACTGCAGCACCGCCGCCCCGGCCGGCACTCCCGTCAGCGAGATGGCCGGGGTGATCAACAGGCTGTTGAACAGCCCCTGGTAATGTCCGCCGCCGCCGTCATCCCATTCGTCCGGATCGGCCACAGCCACCGTGCCGCGCGCCTTGGTGAACTCGGACCGGCGCTGGTCACCGGCCGTCGCCACCCACCAGCTCGCATCCAGAAACGTCCAGCCGGAGAACTCGTCGATCCCGTTCCGCTCGGCATAATCCGGCTCGTCGAACCCGGGCATGCCCGAATCGTCCACGGTCCAGCCCGGAGGCGGCGTCTTGGTCCATACTGCGTCTCCCGCCAGGGCCTCCTCGACGTTGGGGCCGAGTTCGAGCCCGTCGAAATCCTCGACAAACACCGCGATGCCGAACGTGTGGGTGAAGGATCGCGCCCGAACCTCGCCGCCCACGGTCTCGTTGTAAGTCACCTCGATCGTCTGCGTGGACCCGATCGCGAAGGGTCCGGCTCCGGAGCGGCGAACCGTCAACCGGTCCGCGGAAGGGGTGATGACCGGGCCGGTGACCGCCGTGCCGTTCAGGCGCAGCACGATGGACGCCTGATCGATAGTGCCTCCACCCCGTTCGAGGACGATCCCGATGTCCGTGTTGGGCATCGCCAGATCGCCCCGTGGGATCCACGCCAGGAGGGACGACGGGACGGCGGGAGGGGTGGTGGGAACGCCGGCTGCGCTGGGACCGCCGTAGGCCGCGATCTGGCCGCGTTCGAGCGCGACATCCTGAAGTTGAATGCTGCTGACGAAACCCGGAGCCACTTCGCCGTCGTTATCAGCAAATAACGTGGCCGTGCCCCCGGCCGTCAGGGCCCAGCGTCCGTCCACCGCACTGGCCCCCCCGGCCGCCTGGGTTCCCACCTCGATGCCGTCGATATACTTCCGGATCTGATTGTTGGGCGCATCCACCACAATGGCGATCCGGTGCCAGGTGTTGGGCTGGATCGTTCCGCTGTAGTTGCCCGAAATCCCGATCCCGTTGGCCGTGTTGATGAAGAAATCCGCGTCCTCCCCGAAGAACCCGCCGTCCGTGTCGATCAGCGCCCGCCAACGGTTGTGGGATTCCTGCGGATAGAGCACGTCCAGGAACAGCGTCCACGTGTTCACCTGGGAACCGCCCCCGTTCGGATCAGCCGAGACCGGCATGGCGTAGCCGGCCGGGAAGTTGAACTCGCTGAACCGCATCACCGGTGCCGCAACGCCCCCGATGTCCGGGATGCCCAGGCTGGTGGTGGTCCCGAAGCTGGTGCCCTGCTGGGTCAGCCCCCCTGCCCCGTCCGCATACGCCAGGGGTTGCCCCCCCACGGCGGCGTTGAGGTTGCCGTTCTCAAAGTTCCACTGGCCCACCACCGCACCCCGTGCGGAGGAGTGGAGTGTCAGGGCAACCAGGGAGGCGAGCAGCACGGCGCGCCAGACCGGGCCGCCGGTCGGACCGTCGGGAGGGAGGTTGTTGGTTCGCATGGAAGGCAGGGTGAAGAGCCGTTGATGGGTGTTGGGGTGAGCGAATCTGGCGATGGCAACCTCGCCCCGCCCGCGGATGGCGCGAAGGCGTTCGAGGAGGCGGATCCACCGGCAACCGCTGCCGGGAACCCTGACCGACCGCGCACGAACCCTAGCCGGGTCCGCCAGGATCTGGCCACTCGCCCGAACGGGGGAAGACGCCCCTGTGCGTTGCCCGCGGTTCACATGGCCATCACCTCACCTTCTCCGCGACTTCACCGTTTCGTAACCTGCTGAACCGGATCGAATGCGGCAGACCGGCTTGCGCCGCCCCGGGCCGGAACGCCAGTGTCCTGGAAATGTCCAAGCCGAACGACCGCGCCACCCCGGCCTACTGGGAGCGGCGCCTGTTCCGGAACACATTCACCTACCGGGGCCGGCGCCGCACCGTGCCCGGGTGGTGCATCAAGGTCCAATGGCAGGGCGAACGCCGGACGCTCCGCCTCGCCGCCCGCGATCGCCACGAAGCCGGTCGCGAGGCCGCCAATCTCCACCGCCTGCTCCGCGCCGGCGGCTGGGCGGCCCTCGACCGACGACGATCTCCCGGCCCTCTCCCCGACCCCGCCACCCCCGAACTCCTGGGCGTCGGCCGTCGCAAATATGTCGGAGACCTCGGCCCCGCCCGCGCTCGCGAATGGTTCGCCACCCTGGTGGCCCAGGGCATCACGGAACATGTGCCGCTCGGGACGGACGACCCCAATGAAGCCCGGCTTCGCGCCCAGGATCTGCGCGGCGAACTGGAACGGGACGGCTGGGCCCGGTTCCGCCTGTCGCATTCCCGCGAAATCACCATCGCCGTCTTCTGGCGCGCCAACCCGATGACCTGCACCTACACCACCCTCCTCTCCCTCCCGGCGCGGGCAGGCTCACCCGAACCCGCACCCGACCGCGAACACGGCTGGCGCATCCTCGTCCTCGAACCCGATGCCGGCGTCCGGAGGGCCCTCGTTCAGGCTCTCGCCTCCGGAACCGGCGCGGCCCGCGTGGACGACGCCGAGTCGGCCGCCCACGCGCCGCGCTCCCAGGGGTGGGACATCATCCTCGCGAACCGTGAGCAGCCCGCGGCCACCCTGCGCGACCGTCTCGACCCCCCTCCGTCCACCCATCCGCGCCTTCTCACCCATGGCGTGTTCACCGATAGCGACGCCATCTTCGCCTCCTTCAGCGGCGTAAGTCAGGGCTACCTCCTGCGCCGGGTCCAACCGGCCTCTCTCTTGGCGCCCCTGTTCGAGGCCCTTCCCGACGGACCCCCTCGCGCGCCCCTCGACGCCGATCGCACCGTGGCCCGCTATTTCCAGGCTCTCCTCGAACCCGCCAGCGCCCCTGCGCGCGGGCATCCCGCCGAAGTCACCAGCCGCGAACTCGAAATCCTCGACCTCCTCAGCCGCGGCTTCGCCGACAAGGAAGTCGCCCACGAACTCGGCATCAGCATCTGGACCGTCCACAGCCACCTCAAACGCATCTTCGCCAAGTACGGCGTCCGCACCCGCACCGAGGCCGTCGTCCGCCACCTCCAGAAATGACCCGCTTCCGGAGGACCCACCCGCGCACCCCCTGCCGCGGCGCAGACACCCCGGCCCGATCCGCCCCCTGCCAACTCGCAACCCTTCCTCCAGCCCCTTCCTGCCTTCCTGCCTTCCCTTTCGCGGGTCCTTCGGCAACGCCCGTGTGACCGTCCTGTGAATTGATCCTCCCACGCCTGTCTGGGATTGAGACCGGTGCTCCTCCCCTCTATTCCCTCGCCGCGCCGCGGGAATGCCTCCCCGGTTTCTTCGCTTCACCACGCATACACCATCAGGAATGAAAACCACAGATCACCGTTCACCGCATGGAGGGACCAGACGGGTTCGCCACGCGACCCTACTGGCCCTCGCTGCCTCACTGTCGATGCCCGCGCCGGGGCAGAAGCTGTTCTTCGAGAACTTCGATGGCCTCCCCCTCGGCCCCAACGTCGAGGAAGCCTCCGCAGGAGCCCAAGTCTGGACCAAAACCCCGCCAGCCGGCTGGGAAATCGATGACACCGGCATGCCAGGCTGGGGTGAGCCGGACTACCGCGCCCGCGACGGCATGCACGAATGGGCCGGCTGGAGCTTCGCCGACGTCCGCTGGTGGCCCACCGTCGATGACCAGCGCCGCTCGGAGTTCCGTCGTGCCAACGGGGCCGCCGCAATCGCCGATCCCGACGAGTGGGATGATGCCGACCACTACCCGGGCCTCTTCAACAGCTACCTCCTCACCCCCCAGTTCAATGTCGCCGGCCGCCCCGCCAACAGCCTGGTCATGGCCTTCGACTCAAGCTGGCGCCCCGAATGCTGCGACGACGGCCCCCCGCGTTTCCCCGCCGATCCGGACACCGGCGAACGCCTCAACAATCAGACCGCCGTCATCACCGTCGAGTGGGATGGAGGCACCCCGATCGAAGTCATGCGCTGGGACTCCAAGGCAGATAGCGAAACCTTCAAGCCCAACGCCGTCAACGAGGCCGTCCTCGTCCCCCTCAACAACCCCGCCGGCGCCCAGAACGCCCGGCTCAAGTTCGGCATGATCCAGGCCGCCAACGACTGGTGGTGGGCCTTCGACAACCTCGCCGTCGGTGAACCGCCCATGGTCGCCGGCGTCACCGCCTCCGGCGTCGGCTTCGCCGTCCGTGTCGTCGAGGCCCTCGGCAAAACCGTCAGCACCACCCCCGCCATCACCGCCCGCCTCAACGGCCAGGCCGTGACCGTGACCCGCGAAGCCGAGGAATCCGATCCCGACGAGTCGATCGTCGGTGGCCAGATCTCCGCCTCCGGACTGCTCGTCCGCTACGATCAGTCCCCAATGGTCTTCGCCCCCCGTTCGACCCACACCGTCGAACTTGCCTACCGCTCCAGCGATGGTCGAAACCTGACCGACACCGTCGCCTTCACCGCACCCGGCTATGTCACCGTCTCGGCCACCCCGTCCGTCGTGACCGCCTCCCTCCTTGAAACCACGTACCTCGGCGTGGATGAGAGCAAAGGAATCCGCTTCGAACTCAACGGCACGTCCGTCACCCCGCAGTCGGTCCAACGCGTGGACCTCCTCGCCAACGATGGCTCCGATGCCCCGGACCGTATCGACGCCCGCTACTCCATGGCTCCCCAGGTCTTCGCCTCGGGATCATCCCATACCCTCAAGGTGATCTACACCACCCGCGCCGGTCAGGAACTCGAGGAGACCGTGACCTTCACCGCACCCTCCTACGTCACCGTCCCCGCCGCCCTCGGCACTGCTCCCGGCACCCGCACCGAACCCGGCATGCGCTGGCGCACCCACCAGCTCGCCACCTCCCGCGGCACCACCATCGCCCTCACCGAACAGCAGCTCCGCGGCGAACTCGGCGAAAGCATCCACGACACCAGCCTCGAAGTATCCCCCGGTCGCTTCGATATCGACTTCGTGAACTTCGAACAGAACGGCGGCGAAGCCGGCCGCTTCCGCGGTTCCGCCGCCACCGCCGAACTCCAGATCGCCGATGACTTCATCCCCGGCATCCCCGGCCTCGAAGGCGGTAACGACAACATCGCCGGTGAAGCCCTCGCCTACCTCGAGATCCCCGCCGCCGGCGTGTACACCATGGTCGTCAACAGCGATGACGGCTTCCAGGTCAGCGTCGGCAACGCCGAAACCCCCACCCACCTCGTCCTCGGCCGGTTCGACGCCGGACGCGGCGCCTCGGACACCGTCTTCTACTTCCGTGCCGAAGCCCCGGGCGTCTATCTCTTCCGCCTCCTCTGGTTCGAGGGCGGCGGTGGCGCCAGTGTCGAATGGTTCACCCTCGGCGACAACGGCGTCGCCTCCCTCGTCAACGGCCCTGATGCCGCCTCCCTCAAAGCCTACCGCCGCCGCACCGTCGCGGAACCTGCCCTCCCCGTCGCCCCCGCAGGCATCTCCCGCATCGCCCTCCAAACGGCGGGCGTCGTCATCGAGTACACCGGCACCCTCAAGCGCGCAGACCAGGTGACCGGCCCCTACACCCCCGTCACCGGCGCATCGTCGCCCTACACGGCCCCCCCCACCGGCGCCCAGGCCTACTACCTGGCCGACTGATCGCCCGCCCCATCCCAGGGGCTTGATTCCACCCCGGGCGACGGCCACACCGGCTGTCGCCCGGGGTTTGCCTTTCCAATCCGGTCCCGAAACGATCCCGCCCATCACCCACCCACCCCGCCCCTCCGCGCCGACATGCCCGCCCCGCCTTCACACCCCCTTCCAACCGCCGGACTCGCCCTCCTCCTCGCCCTCGCCGTCGTCACCGCATGGACCCTCGCGGCCGCCCGCAAGGCCGGCCAGTCCGAGGGACTCCGCCATACCGCCAACCTCGCACGCCTCGCCGCCGACCTCCCCGGCCCACGCAGCCAGGGCGATTACGTCACCTCCGCCGAATGCCGCGCCTGTCACCCCGGCGAACACGCATCCTGGCATCGCACCTTTCACCGCACCATGACCCAGGCAGCCGCCCCGGAAAACGTCCTCGGCGCCTTCGACGGCACGGCGGTTTCCTCGGACGGCCTCCTCTACCGCGTGATCCGCGACGGCGACGCCTTCTGGGCCGAAATGCCCGACCCCGACGTGATGATGTACGTCGTTCAGGGCGGACGTGACATCCCGATGGAGGAAATCCCTCGGGTCCGACTTCCGGTGGTCATGACCACAGGCTCCCACCACTACCAGACCTACTGGGTCGCCAGTGAACGCTACGACCGCCTCCTCCAGACCCTGCCCCTCGTCTGGCTCATCGCCGACCAACGCTGGATCCCGCGCGAAGAGGCTTTCCTGCGCGGACCCGGCGACCGCGGCCGCTTCATCACCCAGTGGAACCACCACTGCATCCGCTGTCACAGCACCGGCGGCAATCCCGGCCTCGACCTGGAATCCGGCCAGTTGCGCACCGAGGTCGGCGAACTCGGCATCGCCTGCGAAGCCTGTCACGGCCCCGGCGAAGCCCACGTCCGCCGTCACCGCGATCCCATCGAACGCTATCGCGCCCTCCTCTCCGACCAACCCGATCCCACCATCGTCAACCCCGCCCGCCTCGATCATCGCCGCTCCAGCCAGGTCTGCGGCCAGTGCCACGCCGTCTCGATCCTCCAGGACGAGGTCGCCATGGAGTACGCCCGGCGCGGCCCCCTGTTCCGGCCCGGCGACGACCTCGAAGCCACCCGCTACCTCATCCAGCATCCCCGCGTCGATCCCACCCCCGAACGCCGCCAGGAATGGCGGGAAAACCCGCAGTTCTTCCGGGAACGCTGGTGGGACGACGGCACCATCCTCGCCGGAGGACGCGAATTCACCGGCATGTCCGCCTCCGCCTGTTACCGGCGCGGGACAATGTCCTGCCTCTCCTGCCATTCCATGCATGCCAGCGACCCCGTGGACCAATTGATCCCCGGCATGGACACCAGCCACGCCTGCACCCAGTGCCACACCGAACCCCGCTTCACCACCGAGGTGCAGCGCCACACCTTCCACGCCCCCGCCTCGACCGGCAGCGACTGCCTCAACTGCCACATGCCCCACACCACCTACGCCCTGCTCAAAGGCATCCGCTCCCACCAGATCGAGTCCCCTCACGCCCGCGCCAGCGCCCGCCTCGGCGTCCCCAACGCCTGCAACCTCTGTCACCTCGACCGCACCCTCGCCTGGACCGCCGAACACCTCGAACGCTGGTACGGACAACCCCGGGTCCCCCTTACCGACGAACAACGCTCCACCTCCGCCGCGCTCCTCTGGCTCCTCAAAGGCCACGCCGCCCAGCGCGTCATCGCCTCCTGGCACCTCGGCTGGGAACCCGCCCTCGCCGCCTCCGGCCGGGACTGGCTCGCCCCCTTCCAGGCCGAACTCCTCGCCGATTCCTACGGGGTCGTGCGCTACGTCGCCGAACGCGAACTCCGCAAACTCCCCGGCTTCGAATCCACCCGCTACGACTTCCTCAACCCCGCCAATGACGTCCGAACCGACATCCGCGCTCTCCAGGACACCTGGCAACGCCTCACCCCCAACCCCACCCGGACCGGCCCGGAAATCCTGCTCCATCCCGATGGCGCACTCATGTGGGACCGCCTGGCCGCGCTCTTGGAAGCCCAGGACCAGCGCCCGGTGACCGTCAAGGAATGATCGCACTTCATTGCCCATCCGGATTCATCCGAACGCTATCGGCCGTCCAGAGGGACGATCTCCGCGAGGCCCCCATCCCCATCCCCATCCCCCAGCCATGCCCACTCACGATGCAACCCCGTCTCCCCTCGTCCGACGCCACCTGCGCTATGGCTGGACGGGCCTGCTGACATTCCTAACCCTGGGTATCGCTCTTGAAGTTCTCCACGGCTTCAAGGTCTCCTGGTACCTCAGTCCTGACGGTACCCAGCGCCGTCTCCTCCTCACGCTTGCCCACGCCCACGGCACACTCTTCTCCCTGGTTCAGATTGCCCTGGCCTTCACCCTCCGGGCCGCACCTGTTCCAAGTGGCCGACTGGCGGGTTGCATGTCCTGGAGCATGACGAGTGGTCAAATCCTCCTCCCCCTCGGCTTTCTGCTCGGCGCCCTCTGGCTGATCGGAGGCGAACCCGGCCCCGGCATCTTCCTCGTGCCCGCCGGCGCCGCCGCCCTCCTCCTCGGCGTCGGCATCGTCACCCTGCACCTCTTCCGCCCTCACTCCCCAATGATCCCCGCGGAGGAACACCCCTCACCTCACCCTCCGCGCCCCACGGACAGCTCCTCTCCTTCCGACCGAACCGCATCCACCCCGGCCGCCTCCGCCTCACCCCGCTCTCCCGGCAGCGGCCGACGCACCCGAACCTGACCACCGACGCCTTCTGCCGCCGCCTGGACCTCTTGTTTCCTGCTTCAGGTGCCATTCACCCACTGGAGCATCTCCCGCAAAGTGGGCATGGAAGAGGTGGTCGGGTGTCCACGCTTTGGCGTGTCGGGGCTGGGGAATGGGTCAGGGGATTGGAGCTTGGCGGAGGCCGACTCAAGCCGGAACACAGGACAGTTGGATGGACCCGATGACTTCGGCTCAGACGAAGCGCCTTACCCCACCGCATCGACGCGGAGATCACGCAACACGGTAAGCCCCGGAATCGGGGCGCCTCGAATGATCCGCGCC
>JAHCBA010000047.1 GCA_019634625.1 Verrucomicrobiia bacterium | reverse complement strand
TCCGGAGGCGATCCGGGCGGAACTGGCGCGGGGCGGGGCGTTGCCGCTGGGCCAGATCCTGCGGTTGCGGATCCGGCACATGACCGACGGGGTGTTCCTGGGATCGAAGGAGTTCGTGGACCAGATGTGGGAGTGGCACCGGGACAAGTTCGGCAAGCGGCGCAAGAGCGGCGCACGGATCATCCGCGGCGCCCCCATCCCGGGGCTGACCGTATTGCGGGATCTGCAAGTGGATGCGGTGGGGTGAGGCGCTTCGTCTGAGCCGCCCTCTCCCGTTCTTCCCTTTCCTCCGGCGCCGTTACAATGGCTGGGCCGGAGGCGGTTCGTCGGAATCCCAACCCTCGAAACTGTGGTTCAACCACCAGTCCGTCTGCCGCGGATTGCCCCGGAACCACCCGGCGCTGTTGTCTGCCCGAACCACATTCATCCCCCCCTGGTGCGGCATGTTCTGCGCCCGATGATACGGGATCTCCCACACCAAAACCGCCTTGGAGGGACTTCGGATGTCCGAGGCCGGCCGGCCGCTGATCGCCTTCTCCCCGTACACCCGCCGGTGCGGGTCGTAATACATGTGGTTCCACACGTAGCTGACCCCGTCGTTGTCGAAGAAGAAGTCTCTCCCGAACGTGTCGTCTCCCGACCCGCGCACCACGATCCTCACCTTGAGGCCCGACGGACAGGCCAGCACGCCCGGAAACGGACGATGCTGCCTTCGATCGGCGACCTGAGGTTTGACCGTGTTGGTTCCGAGATAGGGTTGGAACATCTCCGGCATCCACTGGTCTCCGATCCGGTACCCGTTGCCCCACGCCTTGCCCCAGTTGAGCATGCGCGCAATGCGGTCCTGGTAGTCCCCGGTGTACAGCGCTGATGCCAGGCCGATCTGGCGAACGCTGTTGAGACAGTAGGTCTGGCTGGCCTTCGACTTCGCACGGGCCAGGGCCGGCAGGAGCATGCTGGCCAGGATGGCGATTATGGCGATCACCACCAGCAACTCGATCAATGTGAACCCCGCCGCACCTGTCGCCGGCCGGAGTCTCGGACCCGCAACGCGGTGTCTCCGCCTGAATCGCCAAGGGTTCATGGTTCAAATCCTTCCCCCGTCACTCCCGGAAATCCACCGCCCTGCCACCGCCCTGCCACCAGGCAGCCCAGGCACGCCTACCGCGCTGTACGCACCTCCCGCCAGAGGTCCGTCACGATCGCCTGCGCCTTCAGATACCTGGCATGTCCATCGAGAAAAACCGCATTGGCCCCCTGACTGTGCCGCTGCGCCGCCACCCGTCGCTCCCCGCTCAGCCGTAGGGGTCCAGGCCCCTCGCGGTAAGGCAAATGACCGGGCGCCCAGACGTCGTTGAGGTCGGTGATGGCGTCCCGGTAGCCGGTGATGATCGGGCGCCAGTTCCCGTTCTCGTTGTCCGTCAGGTGAATCGTATCGCTTGGAATCTCGAAGGCCGTGATCTTCGACGGACCCACCTGCTCCGACCCCGTCCGATCGTGCGGTCCAGCGAACTTCCAGGCATTGATCACGTACGTGATGATCTGCCGCCTCCGGGAATCGGTGTTGGGATACCCCGCGCACCGGTAAATGCGCACCGCCCGGTAATCCTGGTCGGTCACCCCCTGGGGCATGTATGGCAGGTAGGCCAGGAACCACGGATATCCGTTCCCCCGCGGGATGTACCCGTCGTTTTCATCCGAATAGAGGAGCATCGCGATGCCCATCTGCTTCAGGCTGTTGATGCAGTGGATCGCCTGCCCCTTCGCCTTGGCCTTTGCCAGGGCGGGCAGCAGCATGCTCGCCAGAATCGCGATGATGGCGATGACCACCAGCAGTTCGATCAGGGTGAACCCCCAACGCCAACGCCCGGTGCCGCCCCCCACGGTCCGGGTCTGAGAATGGAAATAGTGCATGGCCGTTCCGGATTCGAAGGATGCCACTCCGTTTGCCCGTCCCCCTGTGCCCAGGCAAGCTTCGATTTTTTCCAGGCGATCCGGCGTGCTTGACAGACACTCGACAGCAGC
Organism: Verrucomicrobiia bacterium; assembly: GCA_019634625.1. NCBI lineage: Bacteria > Pseudomonadati > Verrucomicrobiota > Verrucomicrobiia > Verrucomicrobiia bacterium. The sequence goes on along the minus strand of JAHCBA010000047.1, from coordinate 47,367 downwards.
CCCACCCTCCGCAGTGGTGACGTAGCCCAATTCGTTATGCGCCTCGATCCACAACTCCCTGTCTTAATCACCCTGGCATGGTTGACGGCGCTGGTTCCCGCAACGGCGCAGATCGTTCCAGTATCCCAGGCCCGGTCCGTGTCCGCGGAAGCCAAGGCGGAAATCCTCGGCAATTGGGATTGGAACCAGGACGCAGCGTCCGCGCCGGATTATTCGCCCTTCCTCGCCGAGGTCGATCCCCTGACGGTCATTGTCTCCGGCTCCGAATTGGTGTTCGCCCAAGGCGTCGCCCGGCAGGATTCGGTCATCGGCTCCTTCGTCGTTTCCGCGTCCGGTGCGGCCAGCTCTTCGACGACACTCCTGCCGATCGTCGAGAAGCGGGGCATCGCTGCGGCTGAATCGATGTTCGATCTGGTGTTCTCCGTGCCCGATCTCAGCACGGCTTCCCTCGTCGGCCTGGTCGATACCCAGGCCATCGTGACGGGCGGCGCGTCCGTTCCCTTGCTGGCAAACGAGCTGTTCCTGTACGATGTCTCCAACGATCTGCTGCTCTTCCAAACGCTGACCAACGACGAATTCTTCTCGTGGAACGGCCTGCTCGATCCCGGAATCTACCGCCTGTTCGCCTCGGCCGATTCCTTCGCCGAGCAGTGGTCGTCCCCCCTGAACGCCCGAACGGTGGTGGGAATCAGTTCCTACGAACTCGAGTTCACCCTCGCAACGGTCCCCATCCCCGAATCTTCAACCGTCTTCGGCGCGGCCGCCCTCGGCCTGATATGCGGATGCACATGGTGGATCCGCCGCCGCGCCCGACTCGACTGAGGACTAGGACCGAGGACTAGGACCGACAAGGAAGGGACCGGCAGGAAACATCCGCGAGTCGCGCATGTTCCCCCGCTCGCGCGTGTGTTCGTTCCCCCGCTCGCGCATGTGTTCCCCCCGCCAGTCCCCCCGCCAGTCCCCCCGCCACCTGACGGTTACACTTTGACCCAGGCCTTCGTCTTCGCGGACTGATCGACGGCGTCGAGGACCCTCTGGCATTCCAGCCCGTCGGCAAAGGTTGGATGGGTGTTGCGACCCTCCACCACATTGGTGATCAGATCCGCCACCGTGTGCACAAAGGTGTGCTCGTACCCGATGATGTGGCCGGGAGGCCACCATGCCTTCCAGTAGGGATGCACCCCGGGTTCGCTCACCAGGATATCCCGGAAGCCCTGCTTTCCGGCCGGATCCGCCGCGCTGTAATACTTCAGGCGGTTCATGTCCTCGAAGGCGAACATGATGGAGCCCTTGTTGCCATTGATCTCGAACTCCATGCCGTTCTTGTGCCCGGTGGCGAAGCGGGTCGCCTCGATGTTGCACACTGCCCCGTTCTTGAAGCGGCCTACAAAACTCACCGCGTCGTCGACGGTCACCTTGCCCATCTTGGTTCCCGCCTTGGCGCTCAGGCCGGCCCCCACCTCGGCGAGAACCGGGCGCTCCTTGACGAAGGTCTCCATCAATCCGCACACCTCCTTCATGCCACCGATCAGATAGTGCGCGACGTCGATCAGGTGCGCCGCGAGGTCGCCGTGGGACCCGGACCCGGCGACGGCCTTCTGCAGGCGCCAGACCAGCGGGAAGCTCGGATCCACGATCCAGTCCTGGGCATACCGCGCCCGGAAGTGGAAGAACCGGTCGCCAAGGTCGCCGTTCTCGATCATCTGGCGAGCGAAGGCGATGGCCGGGGCCCGCCGGTAATTGTGGCAGACCATGTTGATGGTCTTGTTCTTCTTCGCGGCGGCCACCACGGCCTCGGCCTCGGCCACATTCATCGCCAGGGGCTTCTCGCAGAGCACGGCCTTGCCCGCGTGGCACGCCGCAATGGCCATCTCGGCGTGCTGATTGTTCGGGCTGGTGATGTCGATGATATCGATGTCCGGGTTGTCCAGCAGCGCCTGGAAGTCGTGCTCCACATGGTTCCATCCGTACAGGGCCGCGTGCCGGGTGGCCGCCTCGCGGTTGCGCCCGCACAAGGTGTGCATCTCGACGCGGGCGGGCAGTTCCGGAAAGAAATGGTTTACCTGGCGCCACGCATTCGAATGCGCCTTGCCCATGAAGTTGTACCCGACCATGCCGACCCGGAGAACTTTGTCTGCCATACGTTGGTGAAGGTTGAAGTGCTTCCTCGATAGGTGCTGGTTCCGAAATTCCGCGCCGATACTCACCCGGCCCTGCCCGCAGCGTCAACGCCCGCCAAAACGGGGATTGTTCCGCCCGACTCCATCCCTGTACCCTTCCGCATCGATCCGGTGCGCGGTCCGCCGCATCCCGGGCCGTTCGGGAATCCGGCAACCGCCGGACCCCCACCGTTTCATGCTCGTTCACCTCCTCAAATCCAAAGTCCATCGCGCCACCGTCACCGCGGCCAGTCTGGATTACGAAGGCAGCCTGACCATCGCCTCGGACCTGATGCAGGCGGCGGATCTCCTCCCTTACGAGCGCATCCTCTGCGGCAACATGGCCAACGGCGCCCGCTGGGAAACCTACGTCATTCCCGGACCCCCGGGCTCCGGCGCCATCGAACTCAACGGCGCCGTCGCCCGCCTCGGCCAGGTCGGCGACCGCCTTACCATCATGGCCTTCGCCTCCGTCGATGCCGCCTCCGCCGCCGGTTGGCGACCCCGCGTCCTCGTCCTCGACGAACACAACCGACTTCTGCCCACCCCGTCCCGCTCAGCCCCCCTCCCCTCATGACCACCGGCCAAGTCGCCGAATCCCTCGGCGGAACCGTCCACGGCGACCCCAGCCTCCCCCTCACCGGATTCGCCCCGGCCAACCTCGCCCGCCCCGGCGACCTGACCTTCGCCGAAAACGAACTCTACCTCGCCGCCGCCGAATCCAGCGCCGCCTCGGCCATTCTGGTCGGACCCGGCATCGAATCCTCGCCCAAGACGCTCATCCGCGTCCCCAACGCCCGCATCGCCTTCGCCAGGGTCCTGCCCCTCTTCTTCCCGGAACCCGCCTACCCCGCCGGCATCCATCCCTCCGCCGTGGTCGCCCCCTCTGCCATCATCGCGCCATCCGCCCACATCGGACCCCACTGCGTCGTTGGCGAACACACCCGCATCGGCGAACGCTCCGCCCTCCTCGGTGGCAATCATGTCGGCGACGACTGCCGCCTCGGCGACGACTGCCGCCTCTTTCCCAACGCCGTGCTCTACCCCAGAACCGAACTCGGACATCGTGTCCGGATTCATGCCGGCGCCGTCATCGGCTCGGATGGCTACGGCTACGTGTTCGACGAAGGTCGCCACCGCAAGGTCCCCCAGGTCGGACAGGTGATCGTCGGGGACGACGTCGAAATCGGCGCCAACGCCGCCGTGGACCGCGGCGCGCTCGGAGCCACCGTCATCGGTCAGGGAACCAAGATCGACAACCTCGTCCAGATCGCCCACAACGTGGTCACAGGCGAACACTGCCTGATCATCGCCCAGGTCGGCATTGCCGGAAGCACCCGGCTGGGTTCCTACGTGACCCTCGCCGGCCAGGTCGGCCTCGCCGGGCACCTCAAGCTCGGCAACCGCGTCAGCGTCGGCGCGCAGTCCGGCGTCATGCATTCCATCCCCGACGGAGAACGCTGGCTCGGCGCTCCGGCTGTCCCCGAAAAGCAGGCCAAACGCCAGTATATCGCCATCCATCGCCTCCCCGACCTCGCCCGCCACGTCGAGCGGCTCGAGGAACGCATCCGTCTCCTCGAACACTCCCGCGCCGAACCCCACGGCCCCACCCCCACCCCCGCTCCCGCCCCATAACGCAACCCCCGGCAACCCCGCCCGCAGTCCCACCCGAGCCCATGCGCTACATCGAACCCCATGCCCACATGGTCAGCCGGGTGACCGACGACTACCTCTCCCTGGTCACCTCCGGCTGCGCCGCCGTCTGTGAACCCGCCTTCTGGGCCGGCTTTGACCGCAGTTCGCCCCAGGGTTTCCACGACTATTTCCTCCAGCTCACCGAGCACGAACCCCGCCGCGCCGCCCGCTATTCGCTGCCCCACTACTGCTGGCTCTGCCTCAATCCCAAGGAAGCCGAGGACCTCACCCTCGCCCGCGAAGTCCTCGCCCTCATCCCCCAATTCCTCGATCGTCCCGGCGTCCTCGGCATCGGCGAAATCGGTCTCAACAAGAATTCCCGCAACGAACGCGAGGTGCTCGAACTCCACATCGACCTCGCCGCCCGCCACGACCAGCTCATCCTCGTTCACACCCCCCACCTCGAGGACAAACGCAAGGGCACCCAGCTCATCCTCGATTCCCTCCGCAACCATCCCCGCATCCGCCCGGACCGCGTCATCATCGATCATGTCGAGGAACATACCGTCCGCTCCGTCCTCGACCGCGGCCACTGGGCCGGCATGACCCTCTACCCGGTCAGCAAGTGCACCCCCGCCCGCGCCATCGATATCCTCGACCGCTACGGCACCGACCGGCTCTGGATGAATTCCGCCTGTGACTGGGGCGAAAGCGTCCCCCTGGCCATCCCCCAGACCGCCCTCGAAATGCGCCGCCGCCGCTGGCCCGCCGACGTCATCGACCGCGTCCTCTTCCAGAATCCCGTCCGTTTCCTCAGCCAGTCCCCCCACTTCCAAGTCCCCCCCGGCTGACTCCCACCCGCGCCTCGCCCGCCCCGCCCCGCACCGCCGCCCCGCACCGCGGCTCCTGCCGCACTAGAACGGCGGATTCGCCGGCGGCTGATAATCCCGGTGCCAGGAAAGTTCCCACATCTTCCGCGGCCGCACTCCCTCCGCGTGTCCATCCTGGAAGACAAACTGGATCGTCGTCTTCACGCTCGCCCCGGCCGGCAGGGTCCGGCCGCTCCGGGCCTCCGAGGACTGGCTGTGGCGGGCGATCAGGTACCGTCCCATGCCCCCATCATTCCAACCGTAGTATCCGTTGAATGACGGTCGCTGCTCCGCCCGCGGCCAGGCATCCACCCACATCGAGTCGCCCAGCACCGGGGTCATGGCCGCCTGCGTGACGTCGCTCTCCGCCTTGAAGGCCCGGTTCTCCTCCGCCCAACCCGACGGCCAGCCGCCCGCGTACAACCACGAATTGAACGCATACCCGCCATGGTATCCCGGTTCGATCCCGCTCGTGGCCGGCCCGTTGGTCCGCCAGATCCATGCCTCGTCCAGCGTCCCCAGCTCCGCAAACCGCGACGGCCCCGAGCCCTTCAGGGACTTCCGCGGCGCCTTGGCCCGCTGTTCCCGGGACACCGGGCACAACCGCACCTTATGAGCCCCCGCATGGTGATCGACGTACGCCCGCATCCACAGATCCTGGTACTGCGCGTACGGCACGGTCTTTCCGAAGTCGTTCACATACACGAAGTGGGCCAGGCCCATCTGCTTGAGATTGTTCAGGCAACTGATGGCCATCGCCCGCGACTTCGCGCTCGCCAGCGCCGGCAACAACATGCTCGCCAGGATCGCAATGATGGCGATCACAACCAGCAGTTCGATCAGCGTGAACGCCCGTTCACCCCGGGAGGACGGTCCTTTCATGGCTACCCTCTGCTACCCCCTTCCTCCCCCGCCCGGCAAGGCGATTCCCGGGCAAAGCCTGGCGCGTCGTGCATCCCGGAGTTGTGGGGAGCGGTGCGAATTTCGCGAAGCCTCGCCTCGGAGGGCCGGGTTCCACGAGGCCGCAAGGGTGTGGAGCGTTGGGTTGAGGACTCGCGGAGCTCGTCCCTCCGATTCGCTGCCTCCTCACCCACAACTCCGGGATGCACCCCCCCGGCGCATCTTCGGCGTCCTCACGTGCCCGTCGGAGTCCAGGCGACCACCTCGACGACGGCCCGGTTCTTGGCGACGTGACGCGCAGGCAGGACACCCCGCCAGTTGACGTTCGGATAGACCAGCGCGTGGCGCCCGAGAATCGTGCCCGGGTTCAACACCGCGTTGCACCCCACCTGGGCGTGGTCCCCGATCAGCGCCCCAAACTTCCGCAGCCCGCTGTCCACCCGCCGGCCCTCGTGCTCCACAAACACCGTTCCCTCCACGATCTTCAGGTTGGATATCTTCACCCCGGCCCCGAGATGCGCCCGATGGCCGAGGATCGAATCCCCCACGTAGTTGAAGTGCGGCACCTGGCAGCCATTGAAGAGCACGGCGCTCTTCAGTTCGCAGGCGTTCCCCACCACGCAGTCGTCCCCCACCAGGGTGTTCCCTCGAATGTAGGCGTTGTGCCGGATGCGGCAGCGGCGCCCGATGACCGTCGGACCCTGAATCATCGCCCCATCCTCGACCACCGTCCCCTCGCCGATGAACACGTTGTCCCCCACCCACGCCACCCCGTCACACGTGTTCCGCAATTCCGACCGGGCCACCGACTTCACGTAATCCCCCAGTCTCCGCAGGGCGTCCCATGCCGTCTCGCAACCCTCGAACAAGGCCGCGTGCTCCGTCTCGCTCAAATCAAACAGGTCCGAAGGCGCAAACATGACCCCCGATCCTGCGCCGTCCCCCGCAGTCCGTGCGAGTCCCCAATTCCAGCCTGGGCTGCTGGCTCCTCGGAGCGGCCATGATCGCCGCTGCCATCTTCACCTCGCGCCGGGATTGAACCGGCGCCTCCCGTCGCAGTTCGTACCCGCGACTCGAACCCGCGACTCGAACCCGCAGTTCCAACCCGCGGCCCGTCACTCGACCCGGGGAGCCGGCTGGTTTTGCCGGGTCTGCCGGCGGGAACTGGGCAGGAATGGCAGGACGAAGACCTCCTCGAAGTCGTAGCCACCCTGGAAATCCTCCCGGCGGTCCTCGTCCCGCTTCCGCAGGAACCGGTGCTCCACCAGGTTGAACACGATGTCCCCAAAATCCTCGCAGCGACGGATGCCCCAGGCATCGAGCACGGTCATCGTCATCGGGCCGAACTGGCGCAGGGCCAGATCCCGGATCCCCTGCAAAAGCTGCTGCCCCGTGACATGGCGGGGAACTTCGCTCGGGAGGTCATTGACGATGTGCTGCTGGGTGTAGTCGAGCGCTTCCCTAAGAAAGTCGTACGCATCCGCGTGATAGCGCGGATCGGCCTCGACAATCCGCTCGACCACCTCTTCAAAGCTCACGTTCTGCATCGATTTCCTGAATTGGCCGGATCTCGTCCGTCGGGTGCGCCAAACGCCACGTCTGCACCGCCCACCCCACCAGCAGCAGGAGCAGGACGCCTGCCAAAACCTTTTGTTGCTGCCCCGTCAGCGCCAGCACGCGCGGACGCTACCAACCCCCTCCGCTTCCGGCAATCCCTGCGGTTGACTTTTCCCGCCCACCCCACTCGTCCCCGCACGACGCGCAATGCCCGGCCCATCCGGGGGCCTGGCTCCGGTTCATCCCGGCCAGACGCTCCAACCGGCGGTCGAAACAGGGACTGCACCGCCGGAACGTCTCGAGTCCCCAGAGGTCCGCGAAAACCCGACCTCGCCCCAGTCGATGCACCCCTTCCCAGGCCTGTTCCAACGCCCCCAATCGCGGAGCGGTGAACTGTCCGAGCCGTTGCAGCGCTTCCAGTGCCCCGTTGCCGGGTCGGACGGGGATCAGCGACACCACTCCGGCACCGCACTCGAAGGCGAAGGCCGCCGAACGCACCGCCCAGGCGACGGTCTCGGACGGCTCCTCGAACGGAGGCTGCACCAGCACGAAGACGCGCAGAGCAACCCCTTCGCGGCGCAACGCCGAGGCGGCCCGCCGGAATCCATCGAGGGTCACCCCTTTGTTCAGCCGCTCCAGCACCGCCGGATTGGCGGTCTCGAGTCCCATCGCGACTTCCAGTTCCGCCCCCCCGCCTTCCGCCCCGCCCCGTCCCTGCCGAAGCAGATCCCGCCAGCGCCAGACACGGTCGCCGATCCAGCGCGGGTGCGACTCGACAATCACCCGATCGAACCCTCGCACCCGCTCCGCCAGGGACGCCCATTCCCCACCGGGAATCGCGCCGGGATCGAAGAAACTCCCGGCGTTGTACAGCTTCACCCATCGCGGCCGGGCCTCCCGGACAGCCTCGTCCCCGGACGCCACCTCCCATTGCGCCGCCAGATCACCCGGACCAACCCGCCGTTCCAGGGTGTGCTTCCACAGATCGCAGAACACGCAGCGCCACGGGCACTCCCGGTTGGTGAGGAACACCGTCAGGATCGGAATCTCCCGCCCCTCGCCGTCCGGCTCCGTCTCCACCAGCCAGCCAGCCGGCCGCCGCGGATCCACCGGAACCCGCGCCCCGCGTCGCTCGACCACCCACCGATTGCGATCCCGGACGGCCTCAGGATAGGCCTCAAGATAGGCCTCGGGATGGGAGTCTTCACCGGGTGACCCCGACTCCCTCGGGCCACCCATGGCAGCGGGCGAAGGTGCCGTTTTCTCGGTGGACATGAGGATCGACCGGCGATCGGCGCGACCCGGCCCGGAGTCCCCGTCCGGGGTCCGACCGCCCACCGGCACTAGATGAACTCGTTGTAGAGCGCTTCCAGCCACTCCTGCCGGCCGGACTCGAGGTCCTTGACCTCGCCCAGATTGAGCGCATGCCGTTCGCAGTCGGCGAAGCCCGCCTTGCCCGACTCGATGCGCGCCCCGATCCCGTCATCCCAGCTTCGGTACCGGTTCCGGACAAACTCGGCGAGGCGCCCGTCCTTGCGGATCGCCGCGGCGATCTTCAACCCGCGCGCAAAGGCGTCCATGCCGGCGATGTGGGCATGAAACAGATCCTCGGGCGTGAAACTTTCCCGCCGGACCTTGGCGTCGAAGTTGGTCCCGCCCGTGGTGAATCCCCCGTGGTTCAGCAGGGTGAGCATCACCTGGCTGGTGAGGTAGAGGTCGGTCGGGAACTGGTCGGTGTCCCAGCCCAGCAGCACGTCGCCCATGTTGGCGTCGATCGACCCCAGCGCCCCGGCGGCGGCGGCCACCTCGAGTTCATGCTGCATGGTGTGACCGGCCAGCGTGGCGTGGTTGGTCTCGATGTTGAGCTTGAAGTGGTCGAGCAGCCCGTATTCGCGCAGGAAGTTCAGACACGCCGCCGCGTCGGAATCGTACTGGTGCTTGGTGGGTTCCTTGGGCTTGGGCTCGATGTAAAACGGCCCCTTGAACCCGAGCTTCTTCTTGTAGTCCACCGCCATGTGCATGAACCGCCCGAGATGGTCCATCTCCCGCTTCAGATCCGTGTTCAGCAGCGTCGAATACCCCTCGCGCCCGCCCCAGAACACGTACCCGGCACCCTTCAGCTCGTGCGTCCACTCCAACGCCTTCTTCACCTGGGCCGCCGCGAAGCAGAAGACGTCCGCGCTGCAGCTCGTGGCCGCCCCATGCATGTAGCGGGGATGCACGAAGTTCTGCGCCGTCCCCCACAACAACCCGATCCCCGTGTCGTCCTGGAGCGACTTCAACACCTTGCCCACCGCGTCGAAATTCCGGTTCGACTCCGCCAGCGTCTTCCCGTGCGGCGCCACATCCCGGTCATGCCAGCAGTAGTACGGCGCCCCGATCTTCCCGACGAACTCGAACATCGCCCGCGCCCGCGCCACGGCGTCCTTGACCGTCCCCTCCCCGGTCTGCCACGTCCGCCGGGCCGTCCCCCACCCGAACATGTCGGCCCCGCTGCCGCGCATGGTGTGCCAGTACACCACGGCGAATCGCAGATGGTCCTTCATCGGCTTGCCCTCGACCCGTTCGTCGGGGTTGTAGTGCCGGAACGCCAGCGGGTTCTTGGTGTCGGGACCTTCGAAACGGATGGCCCCAATCCGGGGGAAAAATGCCTTGGGCATGGTGGTTCAGGTTCTCTTTCAGGAACCCGCGAACCCTACGAACCCCCCGCCCAACGTGTCCAGCGGCGTCGTGTCCTGCCAATTCACCGCTCCCGCCCCAGCACCCGCAGGTATTCCCAAATGGCCTCGAACTGACGCGCCGCGTCCCCCCCCAGAATCCCCTCCAGCGCCGTCCTTCCGTCGTCCCCAATGAACCGCGGCATCATCGTGTCCGGCACCAGCCGCGACGGATCGCGCACATAGCGCCAGTAGAACTCCCGACGCAGCCGGTCCGTGACCACCGAGAAGTTCACCGTCTCCGTATCCGGCCCCGCCAGCGCCGCACGTTCTCCCACCCCGTGACAGGAGACGCACGAAAACCCTCCCTCGACGCCGATCAACCGCCGCCCGATCTCCGCCAACGCGGCATCCGGCTCCCCCGGCCCGGCCCGGTCCGACAACCGATCTCCATACCCGTGCTGCCGGGCCATCCCCTCCGCCATGCCCGCCGAAATCCCCCGAAACGCCGGCATCCGGACCACCGAACCCGGACGTGTGGCATAGCCCAGTTCCCCGGCCAGCAGACGCCGCACCCAGTCCGTCCGCAGCTTCTCACCTGCGAAGGTCAGGGACGGTCGCTCCCGATGAACCCGGCTTCCGGCGCCGCTGCCATCCTCGTCCAATGCCTCCTCCCGTCCGCCAATCCACCCCGCCAACCGGTCCGGAATCCCGTCCCGCCCGTGGCACGCCGCACAGTTCATGGCCGCATGCTGACGCTCGGCGAACTCCGCCGGCGTGTCCCACCTCAGTGCCGCGTCCCATCCCCACCCGCCCAACGCCCTCAAGGCCGACAGCTCCTCCTCCGCCCAGCGCCAGCGGGGCGCCCCGCCCCGGTCCGTGGCGTTGTCCGCCAGACAGCCCCGGGATCCGTCGGCCGCGGCAAGATCCGACAACGCCAGCCCCGGTCCCGGCCGCATCCCGCCCGGCACCTCGTGGCATTGCAGACACTGCCGCTCCGCCACCAACCGCCGTCCGCGCACCGGATCCCCAGGCCGGCTGTGACCGCCTTCCAACCCCTGCCCCCCCGTGCCCGACAGCAGCCAGGCGGCCAGTTCCGCGCCTTCCTCCTCGCTCAACCGAAAGTCCGGCATGCGCGTGGCCGCGTGATGCCGGTCGGGCTGCCGCAGGTATTCCGCCAGCGCTTCCGGCCGCCACTTGGCCCCAACCTGACCGAGACTCATCCGCACGTCGTCCGGGCCGGACCCCGCCTCGCCGGGCGCGAGATGGCACGCCACGCACCCGAGATCCACGAATCGCCGCGCCCCCTGCGCCACGCCCTCACCCTCCGCACCCACGCCCCGGCGACCCTCGCGCCCCGTCGATCCACGGTCCGGCCCCTCCGATCGCAAGGTCGCCAGGTACGCCGCCAGGTCCCGGGCCTCGTCCCGCGCCCCGACCCCATGCAGCACCGCCGGCATCCGCGCGTCCGCCCGCTGTTCCTGCGGATCGAGAATCCAATCGGCCATCCACGCCTCGTGCAACCGGTCCCCGATCCCCTCGAACGAAGGCCCCTTCCAACCCAGTTCCGGCATCGCGCCCGCGTGCCATCCCGCACCGGGCTCGTGGCAGGCACCGCAATGGCGTTCCCCAAACAGCCGTCGTCCCTCCCGCACGACGTCCCACGGCCCGGCTTCCGCCAACCCGGCATCATGACTGAAGGACGTCGGCGGGATCGGTTCCCGTGGGTGCCGTTCCGACCTCCAGTACACCCGGCACACCGCATCGCCCGTGACCGGACTCTCATACTCGAGTTCGAAAGGGTTGCGCCCCCCCGACAACGCCACCGGCGCTCCCGACAGCACTTCCCCAACCTCCACCCGGCCCCCCAGCACCAACACGCCGCCGATCCGCAGCCGAACGTCGCCCCGTCCCTCCACCTCGAACGTCATCCGATCGTTGAGATCCAGATTCAGAAATCCCTCCCACCGCGCCCGGAACGGACCAGGCGGCACCAATCCCGACGGCGATTCCCCGGACGCCACCCGCAACGCGGCCAACCGCACCGTCTGCACATCCTCCCGCGCATCGCCCGCTCCGCCAGAGGAACGCACCGTCCTCCGCAACCCCGGCTTCTCCCGATCCGCCCCGATGCCCGCCCCCGCCAGTCGCGACGCCGCCACCGGACCGATCACCTCCGCGCCTTCACGCGACCCCTTCCAGTGAATCGTCCCGTGGACAAAATTGCGGACCGGCGCCCCGTCCTCCCCGCGCACCTCGAACTCCAGGTGCCACTGCATCACCGGCTGAAGTTGCGGGACCCGAAGAAACACGGTCCTCCGATCCGCAGCCAGGAGGACCTCCGAAATCCGCCAGGTGTCGCGCCCTTCCTGCCCGTCGAGCCGCAGATCGGGCGAGCCATACCGCGCCGACCACCGGTAGTTCCAGGCCTTCAGATCGTAGTTTCCCGGATCGGTTGCGCTGACCGGGTCCAGCGGATCACTAAAGCCAAGTACGATCCCGTCCCGGGCGATATGCAGGCGGTCGGGCATGCGCAACGGCTGCCCCGTGTGGCGGATCCGGACAAACGCCCCCGGACGCGTCTTGTTCCCGGCCCATCCGTACAGACCCGCCGTGTAAAGCTGCCGGTTCCAGGGATGAAACACGCCCCGCATGATCCCGGTGTCGAACTCGACCGGGAACCGGGTGACCGCCCCTTGACGGCGCCCGTCCTCCCCCCGCTCGTGCAGCACCAGGAACATCTGCCCCATGCCGTAGGACAGCGTGATCAACTGGTCCCGCAAGGGTCCCCAGCGGTCGGTCGGCACCCACAACTGCGTCCCGCCCGACCGGTCCACGAAGTTGTGCATCCAGCACAGCGGCTCGTCGTAACCCTCACGCCCGTCCGGATTCGCCGCCCAACTGTTGCCGTACCAACCGCCCTCCCGGACCCAGTTGAGCCGGTTCGCCGGCATCCAGTGGCCCTGGTTGTCGATGGTGGTGAAGTCCCCGCCCGGCCCGATCCCCAGCCCGCTGACCGCCCGAAACCCGCGGGCCACCACCTCCGACCGCGTCCCGTCCCGCGACACCCGGATCAGACTCCCATGCTGCGCATGCAGCGACGGCAGGGCGTGCCGGGCGCACTTCACGTAGTAGAAATCACCGTCCGCACCCCGTTTGAGATCCACCGCGAACTCGTGGAAATGCTCGCTGACCAGCGCGTCGTTGTTGAAGTTCTCGTAGAAGTCGGTCTCCCCGTCCCCATTGAGATCGTGCAGCAGCGTGATCTGGTCGCGGCCCAGCACAAAGATCCGCCCGTCCACAATCTGGAGTCCCAATGGCTGAAACAATCCCGTGGCGATCCGCCGCCACGTCAGCCGCTCGAGGCCTCCTCCAATTCCCCCCACAATCCACACATCCCCGCTCCACGTCGCCACCGCGGCCCGGTCCCCGTCGGGGAACAATTCCAACGCCCCGAACCGCATCCACGACCGCCAGGGGTTGTCCTCGGGCACCGTCAGTTCGTCGATCGCGTAAGGCCCCTCCTCCGCCCCAAGGCGCCCCGCCGTCACCAACTCCTGCTGCCACAAGCCCGGCCCGCCCCGCGTGTACCGCCCCAGTTCCTCCGGAGACGCCGTCCCCGCCACCTGCGCTGCAAATTCCTGCAGCCCCGATTCCGGCCCCCGCCAGATCAACAGCTTCCACCGCGAAACCGCACCCGACGGAATGGCCAGCCGCAGTCTCCCGTCGCCGCCCGTCCGCCACTGCGCGTCGCCCGGCCCGCCCCGGACACCCACCGCCAGCAGACCGCCCCCATCCCCCCCCTCTCCCGTCTCCCGCCCCAGAATCGCCAATAGCCCGGTGGCCGGTCCCTCCCCCGTCACCCCGGACACATCCGCCACGCGCCGGAAGGAGATCCGGCCGCCCGGTTCACCCGCCACCTGCACCTGAAGCCCTCGCGCGCCCGCACCCACCTCGAGGGACCGGGTGAACACCGTCCCCGCCCCGCCATGTTCCAGTGAAGGCCGGTCGAGCACCGTCCGCTCGCCCACGGTGTACGAAAACACCACCGTCCCGCCGTGCCGGTAAAGTCCCTTCCAATGCGCCCAGTCGCGTGGCAGCGGTCCGAACGGTTCGGGACGCGGATCCGCCCACCCCTCCTCGTTCGATGCCCAACCGGGTTCCGCCGGATTCGTGAACACCGGGGTCCCGTCCAGGTTCGGGTAGGTCCAGTGTTCCCCGTCGTACACCAACCCCCTCAGGGCCACGAAATTCCCCGTCCATCCCGCCGCATACCGCAGCAGATCCGTGTCGAACACCACCGCCTCGTTCGCCGTGCCGCCGTGCGCCCGGCCCAGGTTCACGGCAATGCCCTTGTAGGCGATATTGGTCCGAGCCCCCGGAATCCCGATCGAAGCGGTGAGATACGGCCCGTAATCCATTGCCTGCCATGGCGGAAGATCCGCTGCACCCACCGCGCCCGCCCACGCCACCCCCCCCCATCCAAGTCCTCGCCAAAGCAGCCGCCCCACCGCCCGGCCCAGACTCCCAATCCCTTGCCGGCCTCCGCCGGTCCTCCTCCCGGTCCCGGTGTCTGAATCAAGCATGGCCATGGCGTGCCCCTCTTCTGCCCGGTTTCGCCCCTGCTTGTCACTCCCCACCACCCATCCAGCCCAAACCCCGTGCATCCCGAAGTCGAGGGGAGAGGTGCGAACGTCGCGAAGCGTCGCTTCGGAGGGCCGAGTTCCACAAGACCGCAAGACTGTAGTGCGTTGGGTTGAGGACTCGGGGAGTTCGTCCCTCCGATTCGCGCACCAGATAGTAAGACAGACTAATTATTATTGACCCGGAGTATTATTGACCCAGAAAATAAACCAGTCTTGTTTTATAGACTATAACCAATGCATTACGTCAGACTCTTTACTATTGACGATTGACGAACCCGAACGAACGGAACGTGGGCGCCCGACCGCGTCACGTCGTCAATAGCTCAGAGCCTGCCTTATTATTGAACGGTGGAAGTACACGAAGCCGATCTGCTGGAAGTTCCCTCTCGTCAGGCTTCAGGCTCGCCAGGAATGCGGACCCACGCCCGGAACCCACGACGCCCGGCCAGGTCAGTCCGTTCCCACCGGGCGTCGTCCCGCCTTCTTCTCCCCGCGCCGCGCCTTGTCGGCCAGGATGCGCGCCTTGGATCGACGGCTCCGCGGCCGGTTGCGGCGACGCTGCTTCTCCCGTCGAGCCCGCTCCTCATCCGCCCGCCTCACCCGCTCGGCCTCGAGCTTCTCGATCATGAGGCGCCAGGCGAGCGCCCGGTTGCGCCCCTGCTGGCGCGTGTCCTGACATCGCACCTGGGTGCCGGTGGCCCGATGCACCAGCACCACGCAGGTCGAGGTCTTGTTCACGTTCTGACCCCCGTGCCCGCTGGATCGCACGAACGTTTCATCGAAGTCCGCCGGAGCCACCCCCAACGCCTCCATTCGGCGCATCAGCGCCTCGTCCCATGCCCCGCTCTCGGTCATCGTCGTTTGCCCCTCCGTCCGCGCCCCTTCGGATACGTCATCTCACGCCCCCCTCCCCCGTCGCCTCCCAACCCACTCCCCTGCTTCAGCGCCTGGATCTGGTCCCGCAACAGGGCCGCCTTCTCGAACTCGAGCCCGTTCGACGCCTCGATCATCTCCGCCTCGAGTTCCCGGAGGGTCTCCACCACGTCGTAGTTCCCGCCCGCATCCCGGATCACCCCGATCGCCCGCGAATTCTCCGCCTGTCCCGGCGCCAATCCCTCCTCGACCGCCCGTTGCACGCTCCGCGGCACGATCCCGTGTTCCCGGTTGTGGTCGAGCTGCCGCTGCCTCCGGTGCGCCGAAATCGTCAGGAACCGGTCGATGCTCCCTGTCCGCACGTCCGCATAGAGAATCACCCGCCCCTTGAGATGCCGCGCCGCCCGCCCCGCCGTCTGCATCAGACTCGTCGTGGACCGCAGATAGCCCTCCTTGTCCGCATCCAGAATCGCCACCAGCGCCACCTCCGGCAGGTCCAGGCCCTCCCGCAGCAGATTGATCCCCACCAGCACGTCGAACTCCCCCTTCCTCAGCGCCCTCAGGATTTCCACCCGCTCGATCGCATCGATCTCGCTGTGCAGATACCGCACCCGGATCCCCAGGTCCCGAAGGTAATCCGTCAACTCCTCCGCCGTCCGCTTCGTCAGCGTTGTCACCAGCACCCGTTCCCCCGCCTCCACACAGCGTCGGGCCTCCTCGATCAGGTCGTCGATCTGACCCTTCAGGGGGCGCACCACCACCTCCGGATCCACCAGTCCGGTCGGTCGCACAATCTGCTCCACCACCCGCCCCCCGGCCCACTCCATCTCCCGCGCCCCGGGCGTCGCACTCACATAAAGCGTGTCCGGCTGCATCCCCTGGAACTCCTCGAACCCCAACGGCCGGTTGTCCAGCGCGCTCGGCAACCGGAACCCGTGATCGACCAGCACCTTCTTCCGCGCCATGTCCCCCGCGTACATCCCCCCGATCTGCGGCACCGTCGCGTGCGATTCATCAATCACCAGCAGGTAGTCCCTCGGAAAGAAGTCGATGATGCAGAACGGCCGCGACCCCGGTGGCCGCGCCGCAATGTGCCGCGAATAGTTCTCGATCCCCGAGCAGAACCCCAGCTCCTCCATCTGTTCCAGATCGTACTCCGTCCGCATCTTGATCCGCTGCGCCTCGATCAGCTTCCCGTGCTTCTCGAACCACGCGACCCGCTCCCCCAACTCCTCCCGGATGGTCAGGATCGCCCGCTTCATCTTGTCCAGCGGCGTGACAAACTGCTTCCCGGGGAAAATCGTCAGCGCCGTCAGCGTCTCCGTCGCCTGCCCCGTCAGCGGCTCGAACCGCGTGATCCGCTCCACCTGGTCCCCGAAAAACTCGATCCGCACCGCGTCCTCGCTCGCCGCCGGCCGCAACTCGACCGTGTCCCCACGCACCCGGAATTCCCCGCGCTCGAAGGCGATGTCGTTCCGGCTGTATTGCAGATCCACCAGCCGCCCCAGCAGGGTCTCCCGGCTCATCTCCGCCCCGGTCACCACCGGAAACAACATCGCCTCGTAGTCGTCCTTGCTCCCAATGCCGTAAATGCACGACACACTCGCCACCACGATCGTGTCCTGCCGCGACAGCAGCGAACTCATCGTCGAAAGCCGCAGCCGCTCGATGTTCTCGTTGATGCTCGAATCCTTCTCGATGAACGTGTCCGTCCGCGGCAGGTACGCCTCCGGCTGGTAGAAGTCGAAGTAGCTCACGAAATACTCCACCGCGTTCCGCGGGAAGAACCCCTTGAACTCCGCGTACAACTGCGCCGCCAGCGTCTTGTTGTGCGAGATCACCAGCGTCGGCCGCTGCACCTGCTGGATCACGTTCGCCACCGTGAACGTCTTCCCCGAGCCCGTCACCCCCAGCAGCACCTGGTGCCGGTGCCCCTTCTCCAACCCCGCCGTCAACGCCTCGATCGCCGCCGGTTGGTCCCCCGCCGGCTCGTACGGTGCCTCCAGTTCGAATCGCACCCCCGCACCCTACCCGCCGCCCCAGCCCCAGGCGAGCCGCCGGAATCCACTCGAGATCCCCAACCGCAGCCAATGGGAAGGTCGTCAACCCAGTGCATCCCGGAGCTGTGGGTAGAGGTGCAAACTCCGCCAAACGGCGCTTCGGAGGGCCGAGTTCCACGAGGCCGCAACGGTGTGGAGCGTTGGATCGAGGACTCGCAGAGCTCGTCCCTCCGATTCGCTGGCTCGGTGCCGACAACCTGGGGATGCACCGTCGTCAACCCAGCCTTGCCCTCACACGAAGGATGGCCCGATCTCAATTCGCCAGCGGCTGACTGCTCCGCAGGTAGGCGAACAGGTCGCGGATCTCCTGGTCTTCCATCCCGTCCAGCAGCCCCTCCGGCATCAGCGACATCCCCGTGCCCCGCATCTCCGCAATCTCGTCGCGCCTCAACACCACGTCCTGCCCGTCCAGGCCGCGCATCACCAGCACCCGCTCGTCCTGCCGCACCAGGAATCCGCTCAACGACCGGTCGTCCCGCGTCTCCACCAGCAGGTTCTCGTACCCCTCCCGGATCTCCACACTCGGATTCACAATCCCCAGCAGCAGGTTCTCCAGGTCGTCCCGCCGGAACGGTGTCAGATCCGGCCCGATGTCCCCCCCATCATGAAACAACCGATGGCAGCTCCCGCACGCGGCCCGGAACAGCACCTTGCCCCGGTACGGATCCCCGGACCCTCCGCGAATAACCCGCACCCACCGCGCAATCTCCCCGTCCTTCTCCGTGTCCACCGGCCGCTGCGCCTCCGGCCAGCGCCGCGCAATCCTCTCCCGCAACCCCTCATCCCGGTGCCGGACCATCCGCCTCGCCCAATCCAACGTCACCCAACCCGGGTCCACCCGGCCCGCCCCGACCGCCTCCACCAGTTGCACCGACCATCCCGGCCGCGCCGTCAACAGACTCAGAGCCGCCGTCCGTGTCGCCGGTGTCGCCCACCCCTCATCGCCCAGTCTCGCCACCACCGCCGTCCCGATCTCCGGACGGTCGAACCCCGACAGCGCAGCCAGGGCGGCCACCCGGACCGGTTCACGGGACGAATCCACCGCGGTCATCAGGGACGGGATCGCCCCAACCTCCCTGAGTTCCCCGAGCGTCTGGATCACCTGCACCCGCTGCCCTCCGTCCCCCCCCTCGTCGATCACCTGCCCCAGCGCCGCACCCAGCGCCTCGCGCCGCCCCGTCCGCAACTGCAGGGCCAGCGAGCCGCCCCCGGCCTTCGCCAATTCCTCCACCAGCGGCCCCGGCAACCCCGCCAGACTGCGATCCCGGAACGCCTGCTCGAATCCCGCCACCAACCGCGCCCGCGCCTCCGCATGCGGTGCCCGCCTCAGCCACTCCGCGCAGGTCATCAAGTCCTCCGGCGTCCCCGGCATCGCGTACCGCCGCATGATCCGCTCCAAGAGATGCCGCCGCACCAGCGGACGGTCCCAGGTCGTCGCCGTGTCCATCAACGCCATCACCGCCCCCCGCTCCGCCGCGTGGGCCTCGATCGCCCACCACACCATCAACGGCTGGCGCGCATCGTCCGCATCCTCCGCCCTGTCCAATAACCCCCTCACCAGGGCCATCGCCTGATCCGTCGGCAACCGCCGCGCCGTGGCCGCCAGTTGAAGACGCACTTCCGGATTGGACTCCCCGGCCGCCAGCGCCAGCACCCCGGGAAACAACCCCTCGGGCACCCGTCCTTCATCCCCCAGCAACCGCACCGTCCACTCCCGCACCGCCGCCTGCCCATGGCGCAATCCTGCCCGTGCCGCCTCGCCATCCAGCCCGCCCACCGCGTGCAACGCCCAGAGATGCTCCAGCGCCCGCGGCCCGTCGATCGACCGCAATCCCTCCCGCAACATCGCCGTCACCGACCGGTCCCGCCGGTCCCCCAACACCCGCAACGCCGTGTGCCGCACCCACCGGTTCGGATCGGACAGCAATGCCACCAGCCGGGTCCCGCTGGCCCGTCCCAAATCCTCCGCCCGCACCGGCCGCCCCCCGGCCTCGCGCAGCCGGTACACCCGGCCGTTCCCCGCATCCATGTTCCCCTGGTAATTGCGCCAGTGGTTGATCTGGAAGTCGTACCAGTCCGCCACATACAACGCGCCGTCCGGCCCGTGCTTGATGTCCACCGGCCGGAACCACGGATCCGACGACACCACCGCATGGCCCACATCCCGTGTCCGAAACGTCGATCCCTCCCTCTGGACCTCGCTCATCACCACCCGTCCCTGCATCGGTTCCACCCCGAACAACCGCCCGTCAAAGGCCCCGCTCAACGCCGCCCCTCCGTAGATCACGAAGGTGTGGGTGAACCGCTCGACGTTCGGGTGGCTCATCATCGGGTAGTACCCGAACGCATGCGGATTCGAAAGCTGCCCGTGCTTCTCGAACCCCTTCTGCAAATACCCGCCCTGCACATAGTGGAAACCCCGCGTGTTCCCGCCGTTGTGACCCGAGAAAATCCTCCCCCGATCGTCGATCTCCAACCCGAACGCATTCCCCCCGCCCTCCGCAAACACCTCGTACCGGCGCTGCTCCGGATGATACCGCCAGATGTTCTGCCCCAGCGTGTGCACCGGCTCGTCGTCGCTCCCCGGACGCCGCACCCGCCCCGACACCGTGCTGCCCTGCGCCGCGTACAGCCATCCGTCCGGACCCCAGGTCAGGCTGTTCACCACGGAATGCGTGTCCTCCAGTCCGAATCCCTCCAGATGCACCTCGGGATCCCCGTCCGGCACATCGTCCCCGTCGCGATCCGGATAGAACAACAGGTACGGCGGGTTCAACACCCACACCCCGCCCCGCCCCACCGCCACCGCCGTGGCAATGTTCAACCCGTCCACAAACACCGTGTGCCGGTCATACCGCCCGTCGCCGTCGGTGTCCTCGTGGATCGAAATCCGGTCCCTCCCCCGGAAGTGGTTCGGCGGCGGCGGCGGCACCCGGTCGTACACCGCCCGCCAGAACTGATCGTGACTCACCAACGTCAGTCCCGCCGGCTCCGGATACTGCCGGTACTCCACCAGCCACAGCCGCCCCCGCTCATCGAAACTGATGTGCAACGGCTGCGCGATTCGCGGCTCGCTCAACAGCAGCTCCCACTCCAGTCCGTCCCCCACCGTGAACCGCCGCGCACTCTCCGCCGGTTCCAACGGCGGTGCCGCCGGCTTCAACCGCTCATATCGCGCTTCCCCCGACCCGGCCCCCACCCCCGCCTCAGGCACCGCCCGCCCCATCGCCCAGAACATCCCGTTCAACAGCAACCGCCGGAACGCCGCCCTCTTGAAGTCCTCCGGATGCCCCAGCGACGTGTAGAACACCCTCGCCTGGCGCGGCCCAGCCAGGTTCAGCCACGCCACCGGTTCCTCCGGCTGACCCGGAATCGCCCCCACCACCAGCGGACGCGCCCCCTCCCCCAGAGGACGCACCCGGTACAGCGATCCCACGCTCGTCTCCCCCGTCCAGTCGATCCCCGCCAGCACCGGATGTCCCTCCCCCTCGGGCGCCGCCCGCAGTGCCGTCACCGGACCCGACCCATGATGTCCGCGATAATTCCCACCCAGCACTTCCGGATCGAAGGTCTCCCAGGACGCCCCATGCCGCGCCTCGTCGCCCCGCGGCGCAAACGCATGGCTCGCCGTTCTCAATCCCACCAGCGGCCGCCCTTCCGCCACATGCCGCCGCACCGTCTCCAGCGCCTCCGGCGCCAACGCCCGCCGCCGCACGCTGACCACCAGCAGATCCGCCCCGTCCATCGCTTCCATCAACCCCGGAAACCGATGCTTGAACCCCGGGTCCGCGTGGATCACCCGCACCTCGAATCCCCGCGACCGGATCTCCTCCTCCGCAAACACCGGCAGCGTCTCCCACGTGAAATACTCGTCCTCCCCGATCAGGAACACGACCCGCGGACGCCGCTCCTCCTCGTTCCCGCTCCCGCCTGTCGTCCCCTGCGCCCAACCCGACGCCCCGACCCCCATCAGCACCAATGCCAATGCCACCACCGCCACACCACGGATGGCTCCTCGCCCCGCCGTCACTCGCATCGCGCTCATGGGAATGCCGCGACCCTACCCGCCCCACCGCGCCGGACAAAAGCGTGAACCCACCCGCCGCATGCCCCCCGGTGCATCCCGAAGTCGCGGTTGAGGAGGCAGCCAATCGGAGGGACGAGCTCCGCGAGTCCTCATCCCAACGCACCCCATCGTTGCGGCCTCGTGGAACCCGGCCCTCCGGGGCAACGCTTCGCGAAATTCCCACCCTCCTGGCGACTCGTACTCAGCCCGAAGGGCGGTACTCGTCCTCGTCCTCGTCCTCGTCCTCGAACCCGCAGGCGCACCTCTTCGATTGTTGCCTTGTGGCGGGTGCGATGGGTTCGGTCTTGTTCGAACCTCCCGTTCCGCGTGGGCGCTCGGAAGGGCGATCACGATTACGATTACGATTACGAGTACGAGTACGAGGGGAACCCGGGCGCATCTCCATGGTGTCGGTGAGGAGGCAGCAAATCGGAGGGACGAGCTCCGCGAGTCCTCATCCCAACGCACCCCATCGTTGCGGCCTCGTGGAACTCGGCCCTCCGAGGCGATGCCTCGCGAAGTTCGCGCCTCTACCCACAACTCCGGGATGCACGGCCATTCCCCCGTTTTACAGATCCGAATCGCCATGATACGCTCGCCACCGTCAGTGTCCCCATGAACTCCTTGCTGTGCCGGACGGTGATGGTCCTGAGTCTCCTGCTCATCCCGGCCGGCCCCGCCGCCAGCCTCCCACCCGCCGATCCGTTTCTCGACCCGGTTCCACCGCGGCTGTCCCTCCACCCGGGCCCGGAAGCCTGGCGGATCGAGTGGACGCCCTATCCCCACGCCGAAACCTATCGCCTGCTGCGTGCGCCTGCGGTCGTCGGTCCCTATGTCGCGGAAACCGACCGGATCGAAGGCCTCGATTGGCCGGTGCCCGTCGGCGGTGCGATGGAATTCTATCAGGTCGAGGCCGTCCCCCTCTCCCCGGCCAGTCTCCTTACCTCGATTGCACTAAGTCGCCTTGCCTACGGACCCACACCCTCCGAACTGGACCGCGTCCGCGCCATCGGCCCGGAAGCCTATCTCGCCGAGCAACTCAGTCCCGAGTCCATTCCCGAAGATCTCCCGCACGACCGGCGCACGCCGTCCGCAGACTGGCAGTTCGTCACGACAACCGGCACCGGATCCAGCTCGACGCTCTACATCTACCTCATCGCCTCCGGGGAAGGTTATCTCGACGACCTCCAACTTGTCGCCGGCACCGAACCTGGCGCCGGCCCCAACCTCATCCGCAACGGAGACTTCGAGGAACCGCTGTCCGGGGAGGACTGGGTGGTCGGCGCCAACCATGCCGCCTCGGAACGCACCGCCGCGGTGCGGCGTTCCGGGCAGTACGCGCTGCACCTGCGCGCCTCCTCCCCCGGATCCACCCGCGCCTCAGCCATCGTCCAGACCCTCACTCCCAGCCTCTCGTCGAGCCGCTCCTACACCCTGAGTTATTGGTGGCGCCCCTCCGAATCCCGGCCGGCGCCCCTGGTGATCCGCCTCTCCGGCAGCGGCATTGTCAGCCAGCCCGGCACCCTGCGCGACCGCTTGAGCGAGGGTTCGGCCGACCTTGCCGACCTGCGCGCCTGGCACACCCTCAACGCCATCCACGCCCGGCGCCAGCTCCTCCAGATCCTCCTCCAGTTCTTCGACAATCACTTCGTCACCCAGCACTCGAAATCCGCCCGGTATCTCGATGCCTACCACAGCGGCGGCGCCGAGGAGTATCTGGCAACGGAACTCGAGTTCCGGGAACTGGAACGCTGGCGCCAGGTGCTGCTCCGCCCCGACGGCACCTTTCGCGAACTTCTCACCCTCAGCGCCGAAAGCCCGGCGATGATCCTGTATCTCGATACCGTCAACAACCGCGGCGGCAACGGCCGCATCGCCAACGAAAACTACGCCCGCGAACTCCTCGAACTCTTCACCTTCGGCGCCGACAACGGCTATGACCAATGGGACATCGAACAGATGGCCCGCGTCTGGACCGGCTGGTCCGTCCGCTATGTCCGCCCCGACCAGGCCGCCAATCCCTTCGCCCCCCTCTCCGACCTGCGACGCCCCGGGGCCGCCCCCAACGCCACCCGCCCCAACGATCTCATCGGGACCTGGTCCCTGGTCTTCAAGGATTACAACCACGACACCGGCCCCAAGCATCTCTTCTATCTCGTCCCGCCCTCCGGGGATCCCGCCGACCCCGGGGTGCCACGCACCTACCCGGCCCGGTTCGGCCCCCAACTGGCCGGCCTTCCCTATGCCCTCACCGTGCCGGGCCTCCGCGGTACCAACGGCATCCGCGAAGGTTACCAGGTGCTCAACCACCTCGCCGACCAGCCGTTCACCCAGGAGTACCTCAGCGTGAAGCTGTGCCGCCTGTTCGTGCACGATGACTTTCATCACGGTCACTACGACTACTCCGCCCCCGATCTCTCCCCCGAGGCCGCTCTGGTGAAGGCCTGCATGGACGCCTGGGCCGCCACCGAACCCAAAGGGCAGATCCGTCATGTCCTCACCACCCTCTTCGCCTCCGATCCCTTCCGCCGTCACGGCGCCGCCCAGCAGAAGGTGAAGACCCCCTTCGAATTCGCGGTCAGCGCCGTCCGCGCCCTGATGACCGACCCGTCCCAGGGCGCCCCCGCGACCCTGGTCGATCCGGCCGCCCTCCATGATCTCATGGACCGCGCCGGCGCCATGGAACTCTTCGACCGCACCGATCCCGACGGCTATCCCGAGTC
The DNA here is from genome assembly GCA_019634625.1 of Verrucomicrobiia bacterium. NCBI lineage: Bacteria > Pseudomonadati > Verrucomicrobiota > Verrucomicrobiia > Verrucomicrobiia bacterium. The sequence goes on along the minus strand of JAHCBA010000047.1, from coordinate 23,222 downwards.
CGGCCCGCCCTGGATCAGCGCCGGCACCCTCGCCGAACGCATCCGTTTCGCCCAGGCCCTGCTCATGCCGGTGGCGTCCGGGTATTCCGCGCGGACGGGCGAGGTCGGCTTCAGCCTGGTCCATCCTCTGGCCCTCGTGGAACAACGGCTCCCCGCGGAACTCCGCGCCGATTCCCACGCCGTTGCCGATCTCTTCCTGGGCCTGCTCTTCCCCGCCGAAGGGCGCGCCAACCTGGCGTTCTACCGCGACCTCGCGGTGCGCTTCCTCGACACTTCCAACGACGGTGTCCGCTCCGATCCCTTCGCCCGGCTCGCCACCACCGGCGCCCCGTCGCCCTACGAAATCCGGCTGCGCGGCATGGTCGCACTCCTCCTCTCACTCCCGCTGATCCACGAACAATAGGCCCGCCATGCACTCCCGGTTCTCGATCGTCTCCCGGCGCCGGTTCCTCGGCCGCGTCCTGCCCCTCGGCGCCTGGGCCGCCCTCTCCTCCCTCACCGACGTTCCGCTCGTCGTCCGACGTGCCCTCGCCGAAACCTCGTTGGGCCGACGCGGCAGGAAGCTGCTCTTCCTCTTCCTCCGCGGCGGGAACGACGCCCTCAACTCCGTCCTGCCGGTCGGCGACGACGCCTACGGCCCGTCCATCCGGCCCACGCTCGCCATCCCCACCGATCCCGGCCTCGACTACTCGGCCAAAGGCCCCTGCGACTTCCCCGAAAGCGGCCCCAACCGCCCCACCTTCGACTACGGCTACGCCCTGCGCTCAGGCAACGGCTTCGCCGCGCTCCATCCCTCCCTCAAGTTCCTCGCCCCCCTCTACAACGCCGGCGAACTCGCCATCCTCCATCGCGTCGGCTACCCCCAGCAGTCGCGTTCCCACTTCGACTCCCAGAACTACTGGGAGACCGGCAATCCCAACGACGACTTCAGCCGCGACGGCATCCTCTACCGCACGCTCATCGAGTCCGGGCTCACCCAAACCTCCCCCCTCACCGGCGTCTCCTTCCAGTCCTCGCTCCCCCTCATTCTCCGCGGCTCCCAGGCGGCGATGACCAACCTTTCCGACCCCGGCCGCTACAGCCTCCGCGGCATCCCCAACAACGCCGCCGGCACCGCCAAGGCGGAAGCCGCCCTCCGCGCCGCCCTCGAAGCCCCCCTCCCCGACAAGCGCAACCGCGACCTCCTCCACCTCCAGTACCGCAATCTCGCCGAGACCCTTTCGATCTTCGCCTCGCTCGACTTCAGCGAGGCGGGCAACACCTTCCGCGATGCCATTGCCACCGACGGCGACACCGACCCCTACCACCTGTTTCCCACCACCAACGCCAAAAACGGCGGCTACGCCCTCCATGGCAATGACCCCTCGAAATACGTCGTCCCCACCGGCAGCAGCAGCTTCTTCGCCCGGCTCAAGTCGGCCGCCATCGTCCTCAACAAAACCGATGCCATCGTCGCCGGCACGGAGTTCGGCGGATTCGACACCCACAGCGACCAAGGCGGCGTGACCGGTTCCCACGCCAACCTCCAACGCCGCATCGCCTGGGCCCTCTACGCCCTCCAACGCTACTTCACCCGCTACGCCGATCGCGCCCACTGGAGCGACGTGGTGGTGGTCACCCTCTCCGAGTTCGGGCGCACCACCCTCCAGAACGACGATGCCGGCACCGACCACGCCGAGGCGGGCGTCATGTGGGTGGCCGGCGGCGCCCTTCGCGGGTACGGCCGTTCCGACCATGGCTCCGGCCTGTTCGGCATCTCCCCCGGCGACCGTGCCAACGGCCAGTCAGTCCCCTGGATCAACGGCCCCAACGGCTCGATGTTCGGCGTCAAGCGTCGCTACCTGAAACGTGCCATCGACTACCGCTCCGTCCTCGGCGAACTCATCCGCGATCACCTCGGCGCCTCCCCCGACCAGCTCGGCCGCATCATCCCCGGCTACCGCGATCCCGCCGAACACCTCCAGTCCGGCGGCATCTCCGGCCTCGATGCCGCCCGCATCCTCGGCGAACTCAACCTGGTCCCCACTCCCCCCCTTCAAGCCCGACGCAAATCCAGCGTGAACGGAAGATCCGCATCCGGATGAGGTTCGGCCTTCCGAGGCGTCATCGGCCCGGGCGTGTGCCCGTGCCGGAAGAAGCGCGACAGCCGCCGGCTTTCCGCTTCGTAGGCGTTGACCGGCAGGGTCTCGTAACTCCGCCCGCCGGAATGCATCACATGGTACGTGCATCCGCCCACACTCCGGCCGTTCCACCCATCCACCACGTCGAAGACCAGCGGCGCATGCACCCCGATCGTCGGATGCAGGCAGCTCGCCGGCTGCCACGCCCGGTAGCGGACGCCCGCCACCCGTTCCCCCCGCGTGCCAGTCGGATGCAGCGGCACCGCCACCCCCCCCACGGCGAGGACAAACCGTTCTGGAATCCAGCCCCGCACCCGGACCTGGACCCGTTCGAGCGACGAATCCACATAACGCACCGTGCCCCCCGCCGCCGGTTCCTCCCCCAGCACATGCCAGGGTTCCAGCGCCTGCCGGACTTCGAGGTGGATGTCGCGCACCTCGAGATCCCCGATCTGCGGAAACCGGAACTCGAAGTGCGGCGCAAACCATTCCTCCCGCATCGGACATCCGTCGTCCCGCAGTTCCGCGATGACCTCGCCCAGATCCCGCCAGATGAAGTGCGGCAGCATCCACCGGTCATGGATCTCCGTGCCCCACCGCACCAGGCCGCCCTCGTAAGGTCGCTTCCAGAACCGCGCCACCAGCGCCCTCACCAGGAGCTGCTGCGCCAGGCTCATCCGGGCATGCGGCGGCATTTCAAAGCCCCGCATCTCGAGCAGACCCAACCGTCCCGCCGGCCCCTCGGGCGCGTACAGCTTGTCGATGCAGAACTCCGCCCGATGCGTGTTCCCGGTCCCATCCACCAGCAGGTTCCGGAACAGCCGGTCCACCAGCCATGGCGGCACCTCGCCCGACCCGGGCACCTGGCGGAACGCGATCTCCAGCTCGCGCAACGAGTCGTTCCGCGCCTCGTCCACCCTCGGACTCTGACTCGTGGGCCCGATGAACAGGCCGCTGAACAGAAACGACAGGCTCGGGTGATTCTGCCAGTACGCCACCAGGCTCCGTAACAGGTCCGGACGCCGCAGCAACGGCGAGTCCGCCGGACTCGCCCCCCCGATCACCAGGTGGTTCCCCCCGCCCGTCCCCGAATGCCGCCCGTCCAGCATGAACTTCTCCGCGGTCAACCGCGTCTCCCGCGCCTCGGCGTACAGCACCTCGGTGTTGCGCGTCAGTTCCTCCCACGTCCGTGCCGGATGCAGGTTGACTTCGATGACGCCCGGGTCGGGCGTGATCTTGAGCGTGTTCAACCGCGGGTCGCGCGGCGGCGGGTAGCCCTCGATCACCACCGGCCGATCCAGCGCGCCAGCCGTCTCCTCCACCGTCGCCAGCACTTCCAGGTAATCCTCCAGCGTCTCCATCGGTGGCAGAAACACGTGCAGCCGCCCCTGCCGCGGTTCCACGCACAGGGCGGACCGGACCACCCAGGACGCCGATTCGCCCCGCCGCAAAGGCGCCATGCCCTGCGGATCCCCTGCCCGGGTTCCCGACTCGGCCCCCATCGGCCTCACCATCGGCCGACGTGGCGGAGTCGCGCCGCTCACCCACCGTTGCCGCGCCGGCAACGGACCCCGCGGCTCCCATGGATCCCTTTCGATCACGTGCGGATACTCCCCCTCGACCACCCAGGGCAGCGAATCGAGCGGCAACCGGAGGCCCATCGGGGAATCGCCCGGAATCAGGTAAAGCCGTTCCGGCCGGACCGTCCACGGGCCGCTCACCCAGACCCCGTTTCCATCCCGCCCGTCGCGACGCAACGGAAGCACATGCCCCACCACCCGGTCCAACCCGGCCTCGAATAGGCGGGCCAGCCGCGCCCGCTCCTCCTCGTCCCGCAGGTTCGACTCGAAGGGATCCACATTCGCCGGCAGCCGCCGTTCCTTCCACAGGTGATACCAGACATCCTCGTAGGCCGGCCGGATCCACGTCACCCCGCACCCCAACCGCTCCGCAAGCGCCTCGATGAACACCGCCGAATCCCGGTCCGTGAATCCGTAGTCCCGCCGCCGGTCGGCCAGCAACTCGTCCCGCACCCACACCGGTTCCCCATCCTCCCGCCAGTAACACACGTGCGCCCAGCGCGGCAGCGGTTCGCCCGGGTACCATTTCCCCTGCCCGTAGTGCCGGAATCCGCCCGGGATCAGGCGCCGCTGCAACCGCTGCAGCAGTTCGTCCGCCATCCGGTCCTTTCCAGGCCCCAAGGCCGCCAGATTCCATTCCTCCCCGTCCATGTCGTCGATCGAGACAAAGGTCGGCTCCCCTCCCATCGTCAGCCGGCAGTCGTGCCGCGCCAGCACCGCGTCCACCCATCGCCCCGCCCGCTCGATCTCACTCCATTCCTCCTCCGTGTAAGGCCGTGTCACCCTCGGTGACTCGTGAATCCGCGACACCCGCATGGTCACTTCGAGGGTGCTCTCACACGCCTCCACCAGTCCCGACACCGGCGCCGCGCTCTGCGGATCCGGCGTGGCCGCCACCGGGATGTGTCCCTCGCCCGTCAGCAGCCCCGAGGTGGGATCCAGCCCGATCCAGCCCGCCCCCGGCAGGTACACCTCGCACCATGCATGCAGATCCGTGAAGTCCTTCTCCGGACCGCTCGGGCCATCCAGCGACTTCACATCGGGCGCGAGTTGGATCAGGTACCCGCTCACAAACCGCGCCGCGAATCCCAGGTGCCGCAGCACCTGGCACAGGAGCCAGGCGCTGTCCCGGCACGAGCCGGTCCCCTTCTCAAGGGTCGTCTCCGGTGTCTGAACCCCCGGCTCCAGCCGGATCAAATACCCGATGTCCTTCCACAACCGCTGGTTCAGTCCCACCAGGAAATCGATCGTCCGCATCCGCCGGTCTTCATCCTTCCGCGCCGCCGCCGTCCCCGCCACAGGCAGATGCCCTCCCCCATGATGAACGTCCATCCCCACCTCGGAATGAGCGGTCCCCGTCAGCGTCCCCGCCTGCCCGCCTTCCGCTCCGGCAACGGGCGCCCCGAGCAGCCAGGCCCGCAGTCCCTCCAGGTACGTCGCCAGCCGCGGCGTCTCCGGCAGCCGCACCTGGAATGGCGCCAGCTCATGCGCCAACTCCGGGGCGTATCGAAACGGCACATGCTCCGCCTCCGGTTCGAGAAAGAAATCGAACGGGTTGAACACCGCCATCTCCGTCACCAGATCCACCTCGACCACCAACTCCCTCGCCGGTTCCGGGAAAACCACCCGCGCCAGGTAGTTCGACTGCGGATCCTGCTGCCAGTTGATGAAGTGCCCCCCCGGCTCGACCCGCAGCGAATAACTCAGCACCCGGGCCCGCGTATGCGGCGCCGGACGCAGCCGGATGACCTGGGGGCCGATGGCAACAGGGCGTTCATACCGGTAGTGGGTGCGGTGATGCAGGGCGACATGGATGGCCATGGGAAATGGGAGGGTTGATCCGACGAAACAGGCTCCGTCCCCGCACCGCCGCCCAGGGGGGCTCTGGTCGGTACCGTCGGGGACAGGAAACGGGGGTTGGCGCTACGACTGCTGTTGTTGCTGCTGCTGCTGCTGCTGCCGTTCCACTTCGGGATCGGCATCGAGATAAGGCAGGAAGATGTAGGCCTCGAACAGCGCGTCGCCGATGGCGTTCAGCCGCACCTGGACCTGGTCGAGATACTCGTGCAGGCCCATGTCGAAGATCTCCTCCACCGTCCCGAACTGCAGTTCCCCCAGCAGGCGCCCGGAATGCTTCTCGGCGTCGTTGGTGAACCGGTGCGACGGCGTCCCCCCAATCCGCCGCAAGGCGGCGTCCAGGGTTCCAACACAGGTCCGCACTGATCGCGGAAACTCATCCGACAAGACCAGCAGCTCGACGATCCGCGCCGGGTGGAGATCCGCGCCATACGTCTGCCGGTATCCGTCCATCGCGCTGCACGACCGGAGCACCGCCACCCATTCCAGGGCGTCCGTTTCGTTGATCGGCCCCGGCATGCCCCGGGTCGGCAGCGTCTGGTACCGCACATCCAAAATCCGGGTGGTCTTGTCGGCCCTCTCGATCATCCGTCCCGCCCGCATGAAGTGCCACCCCTCGTTCTCGAGCAGCGTGCCCTGCACCAGCCCCTGCAGATACAGCGACGACCGTTTCACCTCGCTGCAGAAGTCGTCCGGAGCATTCATCCAGACCTCCCGCGCCTGCGCCGAACGCAGGAACAGGTACAGCCGGTTGATCTCCTCCCACATCTCCTGGGTGATCTGGTCCCGCACCATCCGCGCATTCTCCCGCGCCTGCGCCACCGAACTGACGATCGAGTTCGGGTTCTCCGGACGGAACACCAGGAAGTCGGTGATGGTCTGGCCATTGGCCTCCGGGTACAGCTCGAAGAAGACCTTCTCGTCCCCGGTGCTCTGCACGATGGGCACCCAGTGCTCGGTCAGCCGCCGGTCATCCAGGTTCCGAAAATCCAGCAGCATCTGCAGATTCACATCCACGATGCGCGCCGTGTTCTCGGCCCGCTCGATGTAGCGGCTCATCCAGAAGAGGGAGTTCGCAACGCGGCTCAGCATGGTCGTTCCCCCCGTGTCATTCGTCCCCGTACAACACCCAGGTGTCCTTGCTCCCCCCGCCCTGGGAGGAGTTCACCACCAGCGACCCCTCCCGCAACGCCACCCGCGTCAACCCGCCCGGCAACACAAAGATCTTCTCCCCGCTCAATACAAACGGCCGCAGATCAATGTGCCGCCCGCTGAACGCCCCGTCACAATAGGTCGGGTGCCGCGACAGGCTGATCACCGGCTGGGCAATGTAGTTCCTGGGATCCGCCACAATGCGCTCCCGGAACGCCGCCAGTTCCTCCCGCCCCGCCTGAGGCCCCATCAGCATCCCGTACCCCCCCGACTCATTCGCCGCCTTGACCACCAGCTCCGGCAGATGCTCCAGGATGTATCGCCGGTCCTCCTCCTCGCTGGCCAGGTACGTCGGCACGTTCTCGAGTATCGGGTCCTGGCCCAGGTAGAACCGGATGATCCGCGGCACGAAATAGTACATCACCTTGTCGTCCGCGATCCCCGTCCCGATCGAGTTCGCCAGACTCACATTCCCCGCCCGGTACGCGTGGATCAGCCCCGGCACCCCCAGCGTCGAGTCCTTCCGAAACACCGTCGGATCCAGGAAATCGTCGTCGATGCGCCGGTAGATCACATGCACCGGCTTCAACCCCTTCGTCGTCCGCATGAATACCCGCGCATCCTGCACCACCAGATCCCGCCCCTCGACAATCTCGATCCCCATCTGCCTCGCCAGATACGTGTGCTCGAAATACGCGCTGTTGAACGGCCCCGGCGTCAGCAGCACCACCGTCGGTTCCGCCACCCCGGCCGGCGCGATGTAACGCAACGTCTTCAACAGCACGTCCGGATAGATCGCCACCCCCCGTACCCCCACCGCCTCGAACATCCCCGCAAAGCTCCGCCGCATCGCCCGCCGGTTCTCCAGCACGTACGACACCCCCGAGGGACATCGCCCGTTGTCCTCCAGCACCAGGTACTTCCCATCCCGGTCCCGGATCAGATCCGTCCCGCAGATGTGCATGTAGATGTCCCGCGGCACCTGCGAATTGACAAACTCCCTCCGGAAATGCCTCGCCGACAACACATACGACGGCGGGATCACCCCCTCCCGCAAGATCCGCTGCTCGTGGTAGATGTCGTGCAGAAACAGGTTCAACGCCGTGATCCGCTGGATCAACCCCGCTTCCACCCGCTCCCATTCCTTCGCCGGAATGATCCGTGGAAACAGGTCGAACGGGAAAATCCGCTCCGTCCCCTCCTTCTCTCCGTACACGTTGAACGTGATCCCCTGCCTCAGAAACGCCAGGTCCACCGCCTGCCGCTTCTGCTGGAACTCGTCCACCGTCAATGAGTTGAATCGCTCCAGAAAACGCCGGTAGTGCGGACGCACCGCGCCCTCCCCGTTGACCAGTTCGTCGTAGAACGCCCCGCCCTCGTATCGGTCCAGCAACACGCACGCAAAACCTCGCGTGCCGCCCGTCCGGACTCAAGCCCAAGCCATCGCCCATTTCTGAATTCCGTTCATTCGATCCATGAACGGGAAGCACCATGGAGCCCCCACCATGGAGCCCCATCCGTATCGTCGGTCCTTCCGCCGCCCTTGTCGCGCTATCTCGATCGGGTTCCTCCTCGACCGGGAATCGGTCCGGAGACTACGCTCGTTCCCCCGGTCGGCGCATTGTTCCGGAAGGGCAACAAGGAAGGCCCCAACACGAAAGGCCCTTGCGGCCTTCGGAAGGGTTGAAGATCGGTCATCCATGGAACCACCCGAACCGGGCCAGCACCCGACAGGAGATCGACCGGAACCGCCGGAGGGTACCCGGCCCCGGGAAGCATCCGAGTGGGACACGCTCGTCGCCTTCTTCCGGCGTCTGGGTCCCGCGGCGTGGCTGGGCCTGGCCTGGGGCGCGCTTCCGCCCCTCGGTGGCTTTCTGGTGCTGTTCAACCTGGGACCGATCTCCGAGGTGCTCCGCGGCGAAGCCGAGGCCGGGACGGTGCGGCTGGCCCTGGGCATGGCGGTGTACATCGCCTTCTTCATGGTGAGCGCCGGTTGCGGGTTCCTGCCCACCTACTCCCAGGCGATCCTCGCCGGCTATGCCTTCGGGGTTCCGGCCGGGTTTGGCGCGGCCTGGGTCGGATTCGGCGGCGCGTCCATGGTGGGCTTTCTGATCTCCGGGAGGCTCGCCCGGGCCCGTATCGAGCGCGAGATCCAGCGCGAGGCCAGGGTCCGGGCCATTCGGGATGCGTTGGTGGGATCCGGTTTCGGCAGGGCCCTCCTAATCGTGACGCTCGTCCGGGTGCCGCCCAATTCGCCGTTCGCGCTGATGAACCTGGCCCTTTGCGCCTCCGGGGTCGCCAGGCACACCTACCTGCTGGGAACGCTCCTCGGCATGGCGCCCCGGACCTTTGCCGCAGTCCTGGTGGGCAGCCAGATCGTCGATTGGTCGGATGTCGGGAAGCCGCGCTGGATGATCGTCGGCGGGATTATTCTGACGATCACCGCGCTGGGGTTGATCGGGACCATGGCGAACCGGGCCCTGAAGCGGGTGACCGGCCCCTAGCCGGCTCTTCGGCCCGTTCAAAGTTCGGACCCCGACGCCCCCGCAAGCACCTCGTCCAGAATCTTGAGGAGCGACGCCGCCGAATACGGCTTCGCCAGAAACCGATGACACCCCGCCTGCGTGGCGGCATGGGTCTGGCTCTCGTTCCCCACGCCGCTGGTCGCCACCGTAATCACCGCCGGGTTCATCGCCTTCAACGCCCGGATGGTGGAGGCCCCGTCCAGCATGGGCATCATCATGTCGGTCAGGACCACGGCAATCTCCTTCCCCTGCTGCGCGTACAGGGCCAGCGCCTGCGGACCGTCCTCGGCCAGCAACGTCCGGTACCCGAACGCCTCCAGCGTGCACTGGGTGATCTGCCGGATCGCCGACTCGTCATCCACCACCAGCACCAGCTCGCCGCGGCCCCGAGGCAGAATGCCCGCCGTCGGCGACGCCGGCACGTCCCGCACATCCTTCCCCGCCGGCAGATACACACGGAAGGTCGTCCCCTTCCCCACCTCGCTGTACACCGTCACGAAGCCGCCGTGCGCCTTGACAATCCCCTGCACCGACGCCAGCCCGAGACCCGTTCCCTTCCCGATCTCCTTGGTCGTGAAGAACGGATCAAAAATGCGCTCCAGCAGCTCCGCCGGAATCCCGGTCCCGGTATCCACCACCGTAAACACCACGTAGGGACCCGACGTCGCCTCCGGATGCATGCGCGCCTGATGATCGTCCAGGACCAAATTGCCCGCGCTCAAGGCCAGCACCCCCCCCGCTCCCATCGCATCGCGGGCATTCAAGGCGAGGTTGGTGAACACCTGGTGCAGTTGCGTCCGGTCCCCCAGGATCGTCCAGGCATCCGGATCGACCGTGACCCGGATCTCGATCGCCTTGAGGAACGTATCGTTGAAGATCCGTGCCAGGCTGGCCAGCAGTTCGGCCGGCCGGATGGGCGCATGCTGCCCCTCCACTCCCCTCGCAAACATCAGCACCTGCCGAACCATGTCCGCCCCCCGCTGCGCACTCTCCGCCAGCGTCTGCAGGATCGCCCGGCCCTCCTCGTCGCCAACCTTCTCCCGCAACATGTCCACCGACATCACGATCGGGGCGAGCACGTTGTTCAGGTCGTGGGCAATCCCTCCCGCCAGGGCTCCGATGCTGTCCATCCGCTGGGATCGCAGCACCCGAACCTCCAGTTTCTTGCGTTCGGTGATGTCGGTGGCAATCAGCAGCACCGACTTCGCCGCCCCCCCTTCATCCCGCACCAGCGTCATCCGGGTATCGGTCAGGACTTCCTGCCCCGACCGAGTCTGGGTGGTCAACTCGCCCATCCATTCGCCAGTCTCCAGGACCTGGCGCCACGCCGATTCCACCCCCCGCGGCTCCCGGTACAAAAATTCGCGGACATCCCGGCCCATCACCTGGTCCGACATCCACCCATACGACCGCTCGGCGCTCCGGTTCCAAAACCCCACCTTCCCCTCCATGTCGATCGCCAGAATGGCGTCCCGCGCCTCGTCGAGGAGCACCGCCTGCTCGCGAATCCTCATCTCGCTCCGAACCAGCTCCCGCGTGCGCCGGTCCAGTTCCACCGCAACCCGGTGCCGCTCAACCGCAAACTGCAACGCCTTCCCCAGCAGATGCGGATCGGCATCCCCCTTCACCACGTAATCCTGCGCCCCCCGCGCCAGTATCCGCGACACCAGGTCGGCGTCCCGCGTCCCCGTCAGAACTACCAGCGGCAGCTCCGGCGCCTCGCGCCTCAGCCGATCCACCGTCTCGATCCCCTGGCTGTCCGGCAGGTTCAAATCCAGCAGCGCCGCGTCGTACCGGACATCCCGCAGCCGGTCCAGGGCCTCCGTCAAACGCGCCACACTCGTCAGTCGAAGCCGGGGTGTCTCCAACTGCCCCGCCATGTCGCACACCAGCAGGGCATCGGTGGGATTGTCCTCCAGAAAGAGGACCTCCAAATGCCGCCCGGTCTTCTCGCCATTCATGAACGCCTCCTGCTCCTCCTTTGCCGCCCTACCTGCCGACGCCGACTCCCGCCCGGCCCGGGCCACGCCTTACGGGTCCTGGCGGGGCAGCGACACCACCCCGAACCAGAACTCCCGGATGGACTGGATGACTTCGGCGAACTTGTAAAACTCCACCGGCTTGGCGACGTAGCAGTTGGCGTGCAGATCGTACGACCGCGCAACGTCCTCGTCCGCCTTCGAGGTGCTCAGGATCACCACCGGAATCGACTTCAGCTTCGGGTCGGCCTTGATCTCCGCCAGCACTTCCCGCCCCCCCTTCCGTGGCAGATTGAGGTCCAGCAAGACCAGGTCTGGCCTCGGCGCATCCGCATGCCGGCCCGTGCGCCGCAGAAACGCGATCGCCTCGACGCCGTCCTCCACCGTGAACAGGCGGTTCATCACCTTCGAGAACTCCAACGCCTCCCGCGTCATCAAGGCGTCCGTCGGACTGTCCTCGACCAGCAGAATGTCGATCGGCTTGTCGCTGCCCGTCATCTTCATGTCGTGTGACTCGCGCCGAATGCCGCCACCCTTCGAGTTTCAAGATGCCCCCAGCAAGGTAAAAAAAAAGGTGGTTCCCTCGCCCGGCTTCGATTCCACCCAGATGCGTCCCCCATGCCGCTCCACGATCCGCCGGCAGATCGCCAGCCCGATCCCCGTCCCCGGATACTCCCGCCGCGTGTGCAGCCTCTGGAAGATCCGGAACAGTCGCTCGAAGTACTGCGGCTCGATCCCGATCCCGTTGTCCCGGACCGAAATCTCCCACCACCCCCCACGCCGCTCGGCCCCAATCTGCACCCGGGGCGCCTCCGGACCCCGGAACTTGATCGCGTTCCCGATCAGGTTCTGGAACAACTGCGTCAACTGGGTCGGGTCCGCCTCCACCTCCGGAAGCGGGTCGTTCACGATCCGCCCCCCGCTCTCCTCCAACGCCACCGCAAGATTGCGCAGCGCCTCCGCCAGGGCCGTCCCCACCGTGATCCTCTGGAACTTCCCGCCCCGCGTCCCCACCCGGGAGAACTCCAGCAGATCGTCGATCAACTTCCGCATGCGCTGCGCCCCGTCCACCACATGCCCGATCAACTCGTCCGCCCCCGCGCCCATCTGTCCCCCATACTTCCGTTGCAGGATCTGCACGCACCCCGCCACCGCCCGCAACGGCTCCTGCAGATCGTGCGAGGCCACATAGGCGAACTGCTCCAGATCGTGATTCGACCGCGCCAGTTCCTCCGTCCGCCGCTGCAACGCCTCCTCCGCCAGTTTGCGCTCGGTGATCTCCGCCCGGATCGCCACGTACTGGCGCGGGCGCCCCGCCTCATCCAGAAAGGGCACGATCGTCGTGTCCACCCAGTAGTGCGTCCCATCCCGGGCCCGGTTCTTGAGTTCCCCGTGCCACACGCCCCCCCTGCCGATGGTCCGCCACAGGTCCCGGATGAACTCCTTCGGGTGATGCCCCGAGTTGATCAGCCGGTGGTCCTGCCCCAGCAATTCCTCCCGCGCATACTTCGATATCGCACAGAACTTGTCGTTCACGTACGTGATCCGGCCCCGCGCATCCGTGATGGCCACGATCGCATGCTCGTCCAGCGCCGCCTTCAAGTCCTCGATCTCCCGAAACGACACCTTCAACCGCTCCTCCACCTCCGCAATCCGCCGGTTCTGCTCCCGCCGATCCTCGCTCACGTCCCGCGCAATCTCCGACACCCCCGCCCATCCACCCGCCCCGTCCCGAATCGCCGACCGCGTCACCGACACCTCGACCTCCCGCCCGTCGCGACCCAGTCGCACCGTCTCGTAATGCGGCACCCGCTCTCCCGCCTTCAATCGCCCCCACACCGCCTCCTCCCTCGCCCTCGACGATTCCGGAATCAATTCCGCCAATGCCCTCCCCAGGATCTCCTCCGCCTCATACCCCAGCAGCCGGACCGCCCCGTCGTTCCAGAACATAACCCTTCCAGAAGCATCGGTGCCCAGCACCGCATCGTCGGTACCCCGCAACAGAGCCTCGCTCAGCCCAGCCCCGGGAATCGCCACCTCCAATGAGTCGGACTTCTTCACGTCAGTGTCCCCACCCATGCCCGCCCCGCCCCGTTTTCGCAAGCCCGGTCTCGTCCCCCCCTCCGCATTCCGGAGTGACACCTTCCGGAGGGACGAGCTCCGCGAGTCCTCATCCCAACGCTCCACACCGTTGCGGCCTCGTGGAACTCGGCCCTCCGAAGCGCCGCTTCGAGGAGTTCGCACCCCTCCTCCCAACTGCGTGATGCACGGGGACGTTCCACCACACCGGACCCATTCTTGCACCCGGCACCCGAATCGGTACGCTGCCTGCATGGAACTGGACAACGCCATCGGTCAGGCCATCAACAACCAGATCAACCTCGAGTTCGCCTCCGCCTACGCGTACCTCGGGATGGCGGCCTACTTCGAGCACGAAGGATTTCCCGGCTTTGCCGCCTGGATGCGCCTCCAGGGCCAGGAGGAACTCGGTCATGCCTCCAAGTTCTTCGACTACCTCCTCGACCGCGGTGGCCGCGTGGACCTCAAGGCCATCGGCGCCCCTTCGGTTTCCTACGGATCCCCCCTCGCCGCCTTCGAAGCGGGCCTGGCCCACGAGCAGAAGGTCTCCGCCTCGATCTGCGCCCTCTACGAACTCGCCCAGCAGCACAAGGACTACCCCACCCTCTCCTTCCTGCGATGGTTCCTCGATGAACAGGTCGAGGAGGAAAAAACCGCTTCCGACATGATCGCCCGTCTGCGTCTGGCCGGCGATTCCGCCCCGGGCCTGTTCCAGCTCGACCGCCTCGCCGCCACCCGCGCCGAAGCCAAATGACAGGCAAGGGCCGTTGGCCCGCCACAACCGGCTCCGCCGCCGGCTCGGACAGGCCCCCGACCTTGCTGCTTGGCCACAGCTCAGGAGCGGTCAACCCCGACCCCGCCCGCCCGCCGCCTCCGTCGTGGCGTCCTGCGTTCCGTCCGGCATGAGCCGGGCCACCGGACGCTGTCGCCATCGCGGAATCTCGAGGTGGTACGCCGCCTGCGCCAGCAGATGGCTCGCCACCGGAATGGTCCCCAACTGGAACAGGATGGCCAGCGCCAGCTTCAGTCCCGAGCCGGTGTCGCCCAGCTTCACCCACGTCCCCATCAGAATCAGCGCGATGCCCAGACTCACCGCCTTGGCCACCGCGTGCGCACGGCATAGCGGATCGGGCAGCCGCAGCAGTCCCACCGCGGCGATCAGCATCATGATCACCCCCGCCACCAGCAGGATCCCCGTCATCACCTCAACCACGAGCCCCTCCTTCCCCAGCCGGCCGCTCACGCGTCCGCCGTTCAAGATTCCTCTGCAAGAACCGCGTCAACGCCACCGTCCCCAGGAACCCCAGCAGCGAATACACCAGGATCAACTCGAAGTACGCCGCCGTCTCCCGCAGCACCGAGACGATGGCCATCACCCCCACCCCCGATACCGCGATCAAGTCGAACGCCAGCATCCGGTCCACCACCGTCGGCCCCTTCGCCAACCGTACCAGGCCCAGCAGGACGGTCAGCCCCAGCGCCCCCAGACAAATGTGTAGCAGCGTGTCCATCATCGGGTGCACCGAAGCAGGGGGTTTCTCAAACCCACGTCAATCGACCGTCGCACCGCCTCCGGATCCCCCGCGTCGAAGGCATGCAGCAACAACGTCCGCCGGTCCGCCGACACGCTCACCGTCGTCGTCCCCGGCGTCAGTGTGATGCAGTGCGACAACACCAGGATCTCCAACGGCGTCAGTCCCGTCACGTCGTACTCGATGAAGTTCGGATCGATCCGGTCCCGCGAACGAAACAACACCGCCCTCGCCAGCTCGAGGTTCGCCGCCACAAACGCCCTCACAAAACAGACCGCAAAGGCCATCTGCGCCAGCAGCCGCCGCGAATAGTGCCGCCCCGGAAACAACCGCTCGCCAATCGCCACACACCCGAAGCCCAGCGCAAATCCCACCACGAAGGTCGCCAGCGACGGCTGCGGACTGATGAACGTCCACAACAACGCCAGAGCCAGATTGAGCAGGAACGGCGTCATGGCGTCCCTCCCGGAAACGGCAGGAACTCCCCCCCCGCCGCCGCTCCGTCCCCTGGAAGCGGTACCGGCAACACCCCCGGTATCCCCTCCTCCAGGCTCTTTCCACGCAAACCGAAAACCGCGTCCCGGTACCCCTCCTGGTCCAGCGTCATCTCCGCCGCCCGCCCGGCCAGTCGCAACAGCGGCTCGGCCCCCAACCCGATGGTCAGCGAAATCGCCGTCATCGCCCCGGCCACCACGGTCAGTGGCCGCCACCGCCGGTCCTCCCGCACCACCCGCACTTCCGCCTCCTCACGCCAGAAGGCCGCCAGCCAGATCTTGAGCATGCTGAACAACGTCAGGACGCTGGCCACCAGCGACGCCCCAACCAGCCAGTACTCCCGCTGCGCCAGGCCCTCGACGACGATCAGATACTTGCCCCAGAACCCGCTCAACGGCGGCAGACCCGCCAACGACAACGCCTGTGCCAGAAACACCACCCCAAGCCACGGCGTCGCCTTCCACAGGTGGCTCATCCGGTTGAGATCATCCGTCCGGTTCAATAGCGCAGCCACGCCCCCCACCAGAAACAACGACGATTTCACGATGATGTGATGCGCAATGTAGAAGATGGCCGCCGCCACGCTCAACGGCGTGAACAGCCCCAGCGCCAGCGTCATGAAGGCCACCTGGCTCAGAATGTGGAATGACAGAATGCCGCGGATGAAGTTCCTCGAGATCGCCCCCAGCACGCCCAGCAGCATGGTCGCCCCCGACATCCACGCAATCAGCCCGTGCAACGCGCTCATGTCGTGCGGCAACACCGTCGTGCACATCCGGATCAACACATAGATCCCCACCTTCGTCAGCAACCCCGCAAACACAGCCGCCACCGGCGTCGCCAGCGTCGGGTAGCTGTGCGGCAGCCAGAAGTAGAGGGGAAACAATCCCGCCTTCAGACCGAACACCAGCACGAACACCAGCCCCAGCGCCATCAACCGCGGGTCGCCCGACATGTCCGCCGCCCGCGCCGACATGTCCGCGAAGTTCAACGTCCCCAGCATCGCATACGACAACCCGGCCGCGCACAGGAACACCGTGCTCCCCACCGCATTCAACGCCAGATACGGAAATGCCTGCTTCACGTCCCAGTCGTCCGCCTCCAGCGTCAGCAGCGCGTAGCTCGCCAGCAGCAGCACCTCGAAGGCGACAAACAGGTTGAACAGGTCGCCCGTGACAAACGACAGGTTGATCCCCATCGCCAGAAACTGCAGCAGCGGCAGCCGCAACGGATGACTCCTCCGCCCCGGCATCTCGATGACCCCGTACACCGCCCCGGCCAGGATGGTCACCGCCGACAGCGTCAGCATCAGCCCCGCCAGCAGATCCGCGACAAACACAATCCCGTACGGCGCCACCCACGCTCCCAGGGGCAACGCCAGCACCCCCTCGTCCCAGCTCCGCCCCACCAGCATCACCGCAATCACCAGCTGCCCCGCAAAGGAGCCGATCGCCAGCACCCGCTGAAGCGTCGGGCGGGTCCCCAGAAACAACAGCACCAGCGCCGTCATCATCGGCACCAGCACCGGAAGCGCCACCAGGTTCATTTCGACTTCTCCCGTTCGTCCGGTTCGTCCGCAAACAGCTCCCGCGCATCCGTCGTCCGGCCGTCCAGGAACAGCCGGTACAGCAAGGTCACCAGATACGCCGTCACCCCGAACCCGATCACGATCGCGGTCAGAATCAGCGCCTGAGGCAGCGGATCCACCGCGTTCACCCCGGGTTCCATGATGGGTGCCTGCCGCCCTCCCGGTTCGCCCGACATCATCAGCACGAACAGATTGGCGGCGTTGGTGAAGATGATGAACCCGAAGAGGATCCTCACGAAGCTCCGCTGCAGCACCAGCCACAGCGCCACCGCAAACAACACCCCGGTCAGCACTGCCGTGTCAGCCTGCATCGTCCCCCTCCTTTCGAGCCGCCAGCGGGTCCCGGCCCAGTTCGTCAATCGCCTCCTCCACCGCCGCCGCATAGTGCCCATCCTCGCGCGGCCCGAACGGATGCATCCCCTCGGACGAGCGCCCCAGCACGACGATCATCTTCACCGACACCCCGACCACCACCAGGAACACCCCGGCATCGAAGGCCAGCGTCGTCCCCACATGCCACTCCCCAAACCAGGGCAGCTCCAGATGCCACATGAACTGCTCCAGCGGCGGCCGCCCCACCACCATCGGACCCAGCGCCGTCAACCCCGTCAGAAACAACCCCACGAAGGCCACCCGCGCCGCATCCACCCGGATCACCTGCTCCATCTCCCGCCATCCCAACGCGAGACTCAGCATGATGAACGCGATCGCCGAAACCAGGCCCCCGATAAACCCGCCCCCGGGCAGGTTGTGGCCCCGCAACAGCAGGTACACCGCCAGGATGTGCAGCACGAAGAACAGCGCCTTGGCCACCAACCCGAAAATCATCGAGCGCGACGGGTTCATCGGGCTTCCCTTTCCTCCGGTTCAAGCTGTGTCCCCAATCCCGGCGGCCCCATCGCTCCCGCCGCCCGCTCCTCCGGACTTCGCCGCCGCCGGAACAGCAACCCCAGGCATCCCAGCATGGCGATCACCAGCACCGTGATCTCCCCCATCGTGTCCACCCCGCGGAAATCCACCAGAATCGTGTTCACCGCGTTCATCCCCTCCGCCAGCGGCACCGTCGCCCGCGTGAACCACGGACCGATCGGTTCCGGATGCGGCCGTGCCGTCATCAACAGCCCCAACAACGTCATCATCGATCCAAACCCCACCGCCACCCCCGTCACCCCGGCCTGCTTCCACGACCACCGCCGGTCCCGCTCCTCCCCCTCCTGCGCCGAACGCGGGAACCGCGCCAGCAACACCACCACCAGGATCAGCGTCACCGTGTCCACCAGGATCTGCGTCAACGCCAGATCCGGCGCATGGTAGAGCACGAAGTACAGCGTGTTCAGAAACCCGAACACCGAGAGCGAGATCAATTGCGCAGGCCAGGTCCGCAACACAATCACCCCCAGCGCACTCAGGGCCATCAACAGCGCCACCACCACCCGCAACCCGTCCCAGTGCTGGCGCGACAGCCGTTCCCCCAGCATTTCGGTCAGGGGCGAAGCCGGCAACCGTACCGCCAGATACCCCCCCACCATCAGCACGGCGAAGGTCGCCGTGATCCGCAGCCACGCCTGCGGCGTGTCCGACCCCACCGCCTTGGTGAGGCCCTTCGCCAGTTGGCCCAGCCCGTCCACCCCGCGCTCAAACAGCAGATCCCACCGCAGCCACTTCGGCGTCCTCGCCCATCGCCAGCGCGCCCGTGTCCCCAGAACCACCAAAATCGTCCCCGCCGCCACCAGCGCCACGCTGGTCAGAAACTCCCGGTTGATCCCGTGCCACACATGCAGCTCGGACAGCGTCTCCACATGAAGTCCCGCGACGACAAACCGCTGCAACCCCGCGGACAACCACCCGGGCGCCACCCCGAAGATCAGCGCGGCCCCCGCCAGCAGCAGGGGCGGCACCAGGATCGGCCACGTGGGCGCGTGGAAATGCTCCTTCACCCGCGGCCCCTCCGCACCCAGGAAGATCCCCACGAAAAGCCTGAACGAGAACGCCACCTTCACCAGGGACGTCAGCACCACACTGACGATCGCCCACCACCCCAATCCCCCATGCACCAGCGGGCTGTCGAAGATCTCCTTCAACATGAGTTCCTTGCTCAGAAACCCGGTGGTCCCCGGCAACCCCGCCATCGACGCACAGGCCACCGCCATGACCGTCCCCACCACCGGCATCCGCCGCCACAAGCCCCCCAATTCGCGGATGTCCTTGAGATGCGTCGCGTGAATCACAATCCCCGCCAGCATGAACAGCGACCCCTTGTAAAACACGTGATTCAAAATGTGCAGATAGTCGTGCTCCACCCCACCCGCCCCACCCAGCCCGTAATACCCGATCAGGAACCCCAGCTGGCTGACCGTCGAGAACGCCAGAATCGCCTTCAACTCGCAGGCCAGCAGTGCCAGCACCGCCCCCAGCAGCAGCGTCGTGAAGGCAATCGTCCCCACCAGCGGCGGCCACCACGGATGCTCCTGGAAAATGGGAAACAGTCGCGCCGTCAGAAACACCCCGAGCTTCACCATCGTCGCCGAATGCAGATACGCACTCACCGGCGTCGGCGCCGCCATCGCGTTCGGCAGCCAGATGTGAAACGGGAACTGCGCCGACTTCCCAAAGGCCCCGAGCAACATCAAGACCATCGCCACCCCGGCCAGCGGATGCTCGAGGATCCCCGGCGTGACCATCAATTCCCGCAAACTCAGCGTCCCCCCGATCTCCCGCAGCAGCACAATCCCCGCCAGGGCCGCCAGCCCCGTCCCCGCCGTCACCAGCAGCGCCATCCGCGCCCCCCGCCGCGACCCGTCCTCCCCATGCAGGAACCCGATCAGCAGAAACGACGCGATCCCGGTAAGCTCCCAGAAGACAAAAAGCAGCAGCAGATTGTCCGACAACACCGTCCCCAGCATCGCTGCCATGAACAGCGTGAGATACGCGTAGAACCGGCCGTGATGCTCGTAGTGGTCGTCCAGGTAATGCCCCGCATAGAAAAAGATCAGCACCCCCATCCCGCTCACGATCAGCCCGAAAAACAACCCCAGCCCGTCCGGAAGGAATGCCAGGTCCAGCCCAAGCGTCGGGATCCAGGCCCACCGCACGTCCGGCACCGGCCCGCCCGCCTGCGCCTGCAGCGCCAGGCTCAGCAGCGAAAGGAAGGACACCAGCGGCAGTGCGATCGCCACCCACGCGGTCTTCCGTCCGAGGCGCCGCCCCACCCAGGCCACCGGCAACGCCGCCACCAGGGGAAGAAACACCGCCAGAAGAATCGCCAGGGAGGGAGTCATGTCGATTGCGCCCACAAGTAGCCCACGTATCCACCGTATCCGGCCAGCAGAAGCGCCCCCTCCGGCCGGCTCACCCGCAGCCCCGTCCGCATCAGCGGCAACAGCAGCACCGCCACCCCCGTCATCACCAGCAGGTCCACCGCCGCCATGCCTGTCGCCTCGATCGGCCGCAACACCCCGCTGATCCCAAGGATTCCCAGAAGATTGAAGACGTTCGACCCCACCACGTTCCCCACCGCGATCTCGTTCTCCTTGCGCCACGCCGCAAGCAGCGACGTCGCCAGCTCCGGCAGACTCGTCCCCGCCGCCACAATGGTCAGCCCAATCACCGCCTCACTGACTCCAAGGCGCCGTGCCATCCCCTGCGCACCCTCCACAAAGTAGTGCCCGCCCGCAATCAACAGGGCGAGCCCGCCCACGATGAACAACACGTCCCGGCCCAGGCTGCCTCCGGACGCCGGCAACTCCGCCGCGAACTCGCCGGCCAAGGGATCCGTCCGCTGACGCCGGGCATCGCTCAGCGTCCACACCGTGTAGCCGGCCGCTCCCACCAGCAAAACCATCGCCTCCCAACGCCGCAGCGCCCCGTCCCACAACAGCAGCGTCCCCACCGCCGTGACCCCGATCATCACCGGAATCTCCCGGCGCACGATCCTCGAATCGGCCCTCGCCGGTTCGATGAGCGAACATAATCCCAGGATGCACGCGATGTTCATGATGTTGGAACCGACCACGTTCCCCACCGCCAGGGATCCCTGCCCCAGCCAGGCAGCCTTCACCGAAACCACCAGCTCCGGCGCGCTCGTCCCGTAGGCCACCACCGTCAATCCGACCACCAGCGGCGATACGCCAAACCTCATGGCCAGCCGCGAACTGCCCCCCACCAGCCCCTCGGCCCCGAAATACAGCAGCGCCAGTCCCAACCCAATCCATCCAAGATCAGCCAGCATATCGGTGATTTCGGTGATATTGGTGATCTCAGAACACGCTCGGTCGCGGTCGCTGCTCCCCGCACCCCATCCCGCTCGAAAGCACCGCACGCCTCGCAGGACCCGCAGGGATTCCGGGATCGGAAGAAGCCTCCCTTCCGGCGCCGGTGCCCGCCTCGTTCGCGACGCTCTCCCGAGCCCCGGCGCGGAAATCAGATGTCAGCTTCCCGCCCCGTGTCAAACCGCGGATGCATCTTGCAGACCTTTTCCCGCAAATGCACCCGATCCACTCCGCTTCGCCACGAACTCGTTGTCGCTGCGACCAACGCCGTTACGCTCTCAAACGCGATGGCGCCCTTCCTCGCCCTCATCCTCCTGCTCCTCGCTCCGCCCGGCGCCGACGCGGATTCCGTCCCGACCTCCCAAGCCTCGTTCCCGCCCTCCCTGGACCACTACGCCGACACCCACCTCACCCGCCTGCCGGAGATCCTCGCCCACCGGGTCCGAGCCCATCCGTTCAACGCCACCGCAACCTTCCTCTTCGCCCTCGCCATCACCCACACCTTCGCCGCCCGTCGCTTCCGAAGCTGGGCCAGCACCATCGAGGAACACCACCAGTCCCGCTGGTGGAACGAGGTCCGTCAGGCCGAACTCGAAGGTCGCCCGCCACCCCGAAAAACAACCTCCATCCGGGGACGTTCCCTCCACTTCTTAGGCGAGATCGAGGTGGTCTTCGGCCTCTGGGCTGTCCCGCTCCTCGCCCTGCTCGGCTGGCAGCACGGTGTCGCCAGCGCCGTCGAGTACCTCGAGAACCGTGTCCAGTACCACGAACCCCTCTTCGTCGTGGTCATCATGACCCTCGCCGCCACCCGGCCCGTCGTGCACCTCGCCGAATCCCTCCTGCGTCGCGTCGCCAGTCTCGGCGGCGCCACCCCCGTCGCCTGGTGGTTCGTTCTCCTCACCCTCGGCCCCCTCCTCGGCTCGTTCGTCACCGAAGCCGGAGCCATGACCCTCACGGCCCTCCTCCTCGGCCGCCACTTCTATCGCTTCAATCCCTCGCCCCGCCTCGCCTACGCCACCCTCGGCCTCCTCTTCGTCAACATCTCCGTCGGCGGGACCATGACCCATTTCGCCGCGCCCCCGGTCCTCATGGTGGCCGATCGTTGGAACTGGAACCTCCCCTTCATGGCCCTTCACTTCGGATGGCAGTCCGCCCTCGGCATCCTCGTGTCCACCACCGTCGTCCTCACCCTGCTCCGCCGTGACTTCGCCATCCTGACCGACCCGGCCCGCCCCGAACCCGCCGGGATCGAACCCGCCGAAACCAATCTCCGCCCCGTCCCCGGCTGGATCACCCTGGTCCACGTCCTGGCAATGGCCTGGACGGTCCTCAACAATCATCACCCGGTCCTGCTGGTCGGAGGCTTCCTCTTCTTCCTCGCCTTCTACACGGTGACCGAGGACTTCCAAAGCCCGTTGGAACTGCGCGGCCCCATCCTGGTCGGGTTCTTCCTCGCCGGCCTCGTGGTCCACGGTGGCCTCCAGCAATGGTGGATTGCCCCAGCCCTCGGCGGCCTCGGGGAATGGCCGCTATTCCTCACCTCCGGAATCCTCACCGCCTTCAACGACAACGCCGCCCTCACCTACCTCGCCACGCTCGTACCCGGCCTCACCGAATCCATGAAACACGCCGTCGTCGCCGGCGCCGTCGCCGGTGGCGGCCTCACCGTCATCGCCAACGCTCCCAATCCCGCCGGACAGTCCATCCTCGCCAGCTTCTTCCCGGGCGGGGTCTCCGCCCTCCGCCTGTTCCTCGGCGCCCTCCTTCCCACCCTGGTCGTCGGCTTCTGCCTCATGCTCCTCCCCCACTGACCCGCCTCGGCGCTTCGCACCGCATGCCCATCGTCCAAATCGCCATCGCCATCGCGCAACGACTGGGCCAGGCCCTTCCACCCCTCCCCACCCCCCAACCCCACCCGCAACACTCCACCCAATCGCCAGGAACTCCGTGCATATGCACGATTCTTACGTTCATTTCCAGGTCCCTCCGCCGTCGCCAAGCCCCTTCCCAGCCAACCACGGCCACCACCCCTTCTATGCCACTCCAC
>JAHCBA010000046.1 GCA_019634625.1 Verrucomicrobiia bacterium | reverse complement strand
AGGAGTTACCGCGCTGCGCGATCTCCGCGTCGATGCGGTGGGGTAAGGCATCTGATCCGGAGACGGAGTATCCGGGGTAGCAAGGGATAACCCCGGGGAGTGGAGAGCGACGTAATGCAGAGTGAGGACGGGAGGATTTCGTCCCATTACCGGACTGGGCCGCTGCCCGCGGTTACGCCCCGTTTTTCGCCTTTTCGTGCCACCCGCCCCCGAGGCAGCCTCCCCGTCCCGGAATCTGGCCACCCCGGGTGGCGCGTTCGGGATCTCGATTCCATGGCCTTGATCGTTCAGAAGTACGGCGGCACATCTGTCGGCAATACCGAGAGGATCCGCAATGTTGCCCGCCGGGTGGCGGAGTACCGTGCGCGGGGAGACAGAGTGGTGGTGGTGGTTTCGGCCATGAGCGGGGTCACCGATGGGCTGATTCGCCTGGCCCGCGAGATCACCCCGATGCCCAGCGAACGGGAGATGGACATGCTGCTGGCGACCGGTGAACAGCAGACCATCGCGCTCATGGCCGTCGCCCTGCACGCCCTCGACATCCCTGCCTCTTCGCTCACGGGGGCCCAGGCCGGCATCGTCACCGATGGCGTCCACACCAAAGCCAAGATCCGTAACATCACCCCGAAGCAGGTTCACGGCCTCCTTGACGAGGGCCATGTGGTCATCGTTGCCGGGTTCCAAGGCCAGACGGCGGAGGGACAGATCACCACGCTTGGCCGGGGCGGATCCGATCTTACCGCCATTGCGCTCGCCGCGGCTCTCAGGGCTGACCTCTGCCAGATCTACACGGATGTGGACGGCATCTACACCGCCGACCCCCGTATTGTGCCCGATGCCACCAAACTCGACGAGATTGCCTATGACGAACTGCTGGAGTTCGCCGGGGCTGGCGCCAAGGTGATGCAATTGCGCTCGGTTGAGTTCGCCAAGAAGTTCGGCGTCGTCTTCGAGGTCCGATCGAGTCTCAACGACCACCCTGGAACCATCGTGAAGGAAGAAACGCGCAGCATGGAGGACGTCGTGATCCGAGGCGTCTCGCTCGACAGGAATCAGGCCAAGCTCACCGTTGTCGGCGTTCCCGACCAACCCGGCCGGGCGGCGAGCATTTTCCGGAGATTGGGGGATTCGGCCATCAATGTGGACATGATCGTTCAGAGTGCGAGCCACGGGGGTGGGTCGCCGGCCACCGACATCTCGTTCACCGTGGACAAGCCGGACCTTCTCAAGGCGAGAAAGGTGCTTGAGGAACTCCGGGCCGATCTCGGTTTCGGCGTGGTGCAGGCCGATGAGGACGTCGGCAAGGTTTCCATCGTCGGGGTCGGCATGCGCAGTCACACTGGCGTGGCCGGGCGGATGTTCGAGACGCTCGCCCGGGAAGGCATCAACATCAGCATGATCTCCACCAGCGAAATCAAGATCTCGGTGGTCGTCCGCATGGCGGACGGCGAACGCGCTGTTCGCGCCCTCCACACCACCTTTCTGGGCTGATCGCCCGCGCTCCGGTGGCCAAGAAAGCCCTAGGCCGCGATCTCGGCGAACTCCTCTCCCGCGCCCGTCCCGCGCGTTTTCTCGACGACGCCGTTCCCCTTTCCGCCAAGGACAGCGAGGTGCCTTCCCCGAGGCCACCCGATCCTTCGCGTTCCGAACGTCCGGGCTCTCCATGGGTCAACCCGATGGAGGCGGCTGCGCCCGTGGCTTCCCCCGACCCGCCCCCTCCGGAGCCTCCTTCCTCTCTGCCGACGAGATGGGTTGCAGTCCCCGGACCAACTCCCGCTTCCGTCCCTGCGACCGTCGTTCAAACCCCATCTCCCCCACCCTGGCAACGGCCGCAGGATGCCACCTTCAGCGCGATTCCGGCGCCGCCCCCGGTGCGCTGCGAAAGCCGGCGGGCTTGGTGGATCCTGGCGATGGGACTCGACCTGGTATTGCTCGGACTGGCGGCGTGGCTGTGTCTGGCATCGCCCTTGTCCAGGCCATGGGCCTACGGTCTGGCATCCATTTGCATTGTGGTTGGCGCCCTGGCGGCCTGTGCCGTTCCTTTGCTGCCCCCTTCAACCACTCAACCCCAGGGACCTCCCCAGCGCGTCCGTCCCGATCCCGCCCGCATCCGGGTCCAACTGACCCGCCTCTAGCCACGATTTCCGGGTAACCTGCGGCGGCGGTTAAGCGTCTCCCCGCGAGTTCCCGTTCTTCGTGCCGAGTTCCGGCGTCCTCCTGTCGAGGCGTGTCGGCTCCCGTGCCGGGCGGGGGCGGTCATCAACCTAGAAATACCGTGAAAACCCTGTTTGCATTCACCGCCACTGTCGCCTCCACCCTCGTGTTGTCGCCCTGCTTCGCCGGGCCCAAGGAGGATATCCAAGCGGCTCTCGGTCGCCTGGCAGAAGCGCCGAACTACGCCTGGACCACCCGGACCCAGGTGGAAGGTTCCCAATTCCAGTCCTCCGACATCCACGGCAAGGCCCAGAAGGAGGGTTGGGCCGTGGTGACCCAGGAACGGGATGGCACCCGGACCGTCGCCGTGTTCAAGGGCGAAAACGGGGTCGTCCAGGCCGACGGTGCATGGCACTCGGCCGAGGATCTTCGCGGACAACGCCAGGGCGGCGGCGGCGGCGGGGCCTTTCGCGCCGGGATGCTCCTGCGCACGCGCACCCCGCTCGACGAGGCGAAGCGTGCACTTGGCCACATCAAGGAATGGAAAGCCTCGGCTGACGGTCTGGGCGGCGACCTCACGGAAGCGGGCGCCCGTGAAATGATGGCCTTCGGTCGCGGCGGTCGTGGCGGCGGTGCAGGGGGCGCGGCCGAAGCTCGCGATGCCAAGGGGTCTGTCCGTTACTGGCTCAAGGACGGCCAGCTCGCAAAAATCCAGGTCAAGGTGTCCGGCACCTATTCCTTCAACAACAACGACCGCTTCGTGGAACGGACCACCACCTACGAACTGAAGGAGATTGGCACGACGACGGTGGAAATCCCGGCCGCCGCCAAGACCAAGCTGGGAAGCTGATCGATCCGCCGCATGTCCCTGTCTGTCCCGTCCCGCCGGAGGCGCTTCCTGATCGCGCTACTCTGGCTGGCCGCCGTCCCGGCGGGACGGGCGCAGTGGCAGGAATGGCTGGAAACCGGCCGGCGCTGGCTGGAAGGGCAGGGGGATCCCGACCTGACCCGCGCCCTCCGGTCGCTGGACATGACGGCCCTTGAACCCGCCCTCCGCGACGCCTTCACCCGCTTGCAGGGCGAGTATGTGCTGGACCTCGAAGCCCTGGAGGGCACGGCCCGGACCGTTCTACCCCTGCTGGAGTCCCATCCGGATACGCGCCCCTACGCGGCCTGGCTCCGGTCCCGCGTGGACTACGGCGAGGTGGCGCGTTGGTTGCGCGAGGCCGTGCGGGTCCCGGCCCCTCCCGTGCCCGGCCCCGTTCCCCGGCCTCCACCCGTGCCCACCCCCAGCCAGGGCCGCCGGGCGTGGGAACGTTCGATGGAACGGCGCCCCGCGCCCAAGGGCGCCAACGTGTGGGTGCCCCGCCTCAAACCCGTTTTCCGCCGCTCCGGCCTGCCCGAGGCCTGGGTCTGGCTCGCCGAAATCGAGTCGTCGTTCGACCCTGCCGCCCGCAGTCCGGTCGGGGCGGTCGGCCTCTACCAACTCATGCCGCGGACGGCCGAAGGACTGGGTCTGCGTCTGCAGCCCCGGGACGAACGGCTGGACCCGGACAAGAACGCCCGTGCGGCGGCCACGTATCTCCGGCAAATGCATGGGCAGTTCAAGGACTGGCACCTCGCGCTGGCGGCCTACAACGCCGGACCCGGCCGGGTTTCGACACTCCTCAAGAGCCGGCGTGCCGCCAGTTACGACGCCATTGCGCCGAGCCTGCCGGCGGAGACCCAGATGTACGTCCCCAAGTTCGAAGCGGTGTTGAAGCGCCGGGAGGGCCTCAGTCTGGGTGCCCTGCGGCCCCCCTCGCCCTGATTCCCTGAAACGTCGCGCCCGTGGAGGTCACTCCCGGTCCGGAATGGATGTCGGCCAGATGTCCGACCGCCCGGCGCGTCGCATCGCCAGGCCGGTGAACACGGCGATGGCCAGGGCGTAGGTGACGACACCCAGCCCGATCGCGAACGGAATCAGCCGCCACTGGCTGCCGGCCATCAGGCCCACGCCGACCAAGGCGACGAGGCCGGCATGCAGGATCAGGCAAATGAGGAAGACTCCCGGCCTGCCCTCGCGGTAACGGGCGGCAATCCATCGCCGGTATTCCAGTTCTCCCACCACCCGGGTGAGCCAGGCCGACTGAAAGTTGCGAGAGGCGACCAGGAGGCTCGTGGTCGCGATCGAAATCGCCGCCAGAGGGAGCAGGCCGACCCCCAGCGCCACCACCCCGTTCACCGCCATCCCCGCCCGCCATCCCAGCCACCGCGCGATCGGGTTTGCCTCCAGCTCGAGACAGGGCGTGGCCACCCAGGTGCTCAACAGGTCCATCCCCCGTCCGAACAGGACGAGCAATACCAGGGCGAGATGATCGATACTGCCGAACGCGGTGACGTGATCGATCGGCCACGTGGTCATGGTCAGGCCCGACCGTAGATCTGCTCCGGGGTCTGAAGGCGGTCCTCGGTGACCTCCGCGGCCTCCCCACCCTTCCGCATCGATCGAAAAAAGCACGACCGGTAACCCTCGTGGCACGCCGCCCCCACCTGTTCGACCTGCACCAGCAGCGTGTCCCCATCGCAGTCGAACGCGACGTCCAACACGCGCTGTGTGTGCCCGCTGGATTCGCCCTTCTTCCAGAAGGCCTTCCGGGATCGGCTCCAGAAATGCGTGTACCCGCTCTCGAGGGTCTTCTCGATCGAGGCCCGGTTCATCCACGCCATCATCAGCACCCGGCCTGTGCTCCGGTCCTGGATGATTGCCGGAATGAGCCCGTCCGCATTGAACTTGAGGGAATCCAGGGCGCTCATGGTCTCGGTCATCTTGCGGTCGCGACCCTGACAGATCCGGACCGCCCTGCCAATCCACCCGCAGCCGGCTCCCCGCGGGCGGTGCATCCCGAAGTTGTGGGGAGAGGTGCGAATTTCGCGAGGCGTCGTCTCGGAGGGCCGAGTTCCACGAGGCCGCAGCGGAGTGGTGCCATGGATTGAGGACTCGCGGAGCTCGTCCCTCCGATTCGCTCCCTCCTCACCCACAACTCCGGGATGCACCGCTCCGCGGGTCCGCGGCGTTTCCCCGGTTGCCAACCTTCCGCCCCGGTGGCTAGCGTCCCACTGATGAAACGTCTCGCGCTGTGGCTTTGGCTGACGGGCGCCCTGATCGGCCTGCACGCGCAAACCCCCGACTCCGAATTCCTGCAGATCTACCGGCTCATCCAGGCGGGCGAAACCCACGAGGCAGCGGGCGAGTTCGCCCAAGCCATGGACCGCTACCAGGAGGCGCGTCGCGAACTCGATCGTTTCGCCCGCGCCAACCCCACCTGGAACCGCCGCATCGTCCAGTTCCGCCTGGGGTTCCTTGGCGAGAAGGTCGGCGCCCTGAAGCTCAACGCTCCCGCCGAGCCGGTCCCGGCTCCGCTTCGCACGGTCACCCCCTCCCCGGCATCGCCCGCTTCCCCCGCCTGGCAGGCCCCATCCGGGGACGAAGCGATGAATGCCGCCCTGGCCGTCGCCCGTGCGGTGGCGGCGGATGCCCTGGCGCGGGCCCACGCCGCCGAGTCCCGTGCGGACACCCTTGCCGACCGCACGGCCCAGATGGCCCTCGACCTGCGCGACGCGCGGGATCGACTCGAGGTCTTCGAGGCGTCCCAGCAGAATCTCGAGCGAACCCGGCGCCAGCTCGAGAACCAGCGCGCCACCCTCCAGGCCAAACTGGACGAGGCTCTCCGCCCCCGCCCCGCCGCCATCGATCCCGTGGAACTGGCCCGCGTCCATGACCGCAACCTCCTCCTCATCCGGGAGAACGAGATCCTCAAGGCGGCCCTGGACCACCAGGCCGCCCAAAACCGCCGCCTGGTCGAAACGGCCTCCAAGGCCCTGGAACTCGAACGTCAATGGACCGAGGCCCGGTCGGAACTCGCCGCTCAGAAACGCGAACTCGACGCCCTGCGCGAGGAACGACGCCGCCTCCTCGCCCGTGTGGAAACCCTCTCCCGCCGGGACGAGTCCCAGTCCGAACCCCTCCGCGCCGAGGTCGCCTCCCTGCGCCGGCAACTCGACGAGGCCCGCGCCGAACCGCCAAGTCCTGAACCCGGTTCCGAAGATCTCCGCCGCGAACTCGCCGCCCACCGGACCGCCGCCGAGGAACTCCGCCGGGAGAACTTCTCCCTCCTCCGCGAAATCGAGAAGCTCACCGCCATTCGGGTCACCCCGGCCAGCCTCAAACCCCAGGAGGTTCTGTCCGACGACCGCGACCTCGCCGCCGCCGGGGCGGTTCGAGCCCGCCGCCTGGAACGTGAGCGCGATGAACTCCTCCACCAGCTCGAACTGACCCAGGCCGAACTCCAGCGCGGCAACCCCGCCCGCGTCCGGCAGCTCGAACGCGAAGTGGACCGCCTCGACGCCCGTCTGCGCGTCCTCACCGCCCCCCCGGAACCCTACACCGACGAGGAACGCGCCCTGTTCCGCCAGCCCGTCGAACGCGAAATCCTACGCCCGCTCCAGCTCGCCCAGGCCGCCCCCACGGAAACTCCCCCACCTCCGCAACCTCCGCCCGCCCCGGTCGAAACCGCCCCCCCGGCGCCGGCGCCTGTTCCTCCCGCCCGGGAGACGCCCTCCCATCCGACGCCCGCCCAGGCCACCGCGGCCCCTGAGACTGCGACTACGGATCCGTCGGCTCCCCGACGTCGTACCGCCAGGGATCTGCCCGCCGGTGCCGGCATCCTCGCCCAGCAGGCCCACCGGGCCTTCCTCATGCGCCGCTTCGACGAGGCGGAAGCCGGGTACCGGGAAATCCTCAAACTCGACGAGGACAACATCTTCACCCTCGGCAACCTGGCCGCCATCCTGGTCGAAAAGGGCCGGATCGAGGAAGGCGAGGCGCTTCTGGACCGCGCCCTTCGCCTCGACCAGGACGACCCGTTCAGCCTCTCCCTGATGGGCATCATCCGGTTCCGGCAGCAGCGTTACGATGAGGCCTTCGACACCCTCAGCCGGTCGGCGCGGATCGACCCCGACAACGCGGACACCCAGAACTACCTCGGCATCACCCTGAGCCAGCGCGGGCAGCGCCAGGCCGCAGAAACCGCCTTGCGCCGCGCCCTCAAACTCAACCCCGCCTCCCCGGCCGCCCATTACAATCTCGCCGTGGTGTACGCCACCCAGCGACCTCCCTTCCTCGAACTCGCCCGTTACCATTACGAGAAGGCGCGCCGTGCCGGGCAACCCCCCAATCCCGCCTTCGAAGGCGTTCTTCGCGGCGAGGAGCCCCCTGCCGCCGAGCAGGAATAGGACCCCTCAAGGATTCCCCAAGCCTTTCGAGGCATTCGGGTACGGCCGTTCCTCCTCCCACGGGGCGTCGCGCCAGGCGACTGCGCCCCCCTCAGTAAAAGCTGGTCCAGTTGCCGTAGTGTCTCCACACGATCCGCGACTGGCGCGCGACGTCCGCGTGCCCGTCGGCGTAGGCCCGGCTGATCGATTCCGCGCCGCCCCCGTGGATCTGGAACCCCGAGTCCGAACGACGCGTCGGATGTCCGCCCCAGGCGCGGTTCAGATCCGTCATGAACCCGTCGTGGTACAACGTGTCGGTCACGATCGGACTGGTGGACGCCCCGGGATCCTCCAGCTTCGTCGGCCAGCCGTCCGTCATCGAATTGGTGTTCACGCGCGACGTGGCGGGCATCACCTGAAAGCCCGGCTGCCCCGAACGCGGCACCCACCAACTGTGCTGGATGATGGCGAACCCGAAGGCCCAGCGCTGGCTGTAGTAGGCCCGGAGATCGTCGTTGTTCGAGATCGTCCGCCCTGCCTGCCGCTGGAACCACGTCCGGGCCTCCGTGAACTCGGTCGGCCGCGCCGGACAGAAGAACATCGGCACCGTCAGGCCCTGCTGCTGTAGCGCGGGAATCATGTCGTAGTGCACATCCCACGGGTTGTTCCCGATGCTCCCGAACATCGGCAGACGGCCCCGGGTGTCGTCCATCGCATACAGATTCGCCGCCACCGCCCACTGTCGGAAGTTCGACAGGCAATGCGTCTCCCTGGCCTTCCGCTTCGCCTTCGACAGCGCCGGGAGCAGCATGGACGCCAGGATCGCAATGATGGCAATGACCACCAGCAGCTCGATCAACGTGAAGGCCGAAGCGCCCTTCCTGCGCCGCGGCGCCGGAGTCCGGCGGGAACGCGGCGCCTTCAAGGACCCCATGCTGTTCCCGATCCCGGCCGCCTTGACCTCGTCGAGGCTCGTCCGCCCGTCCCCCGCCTTGTCCAAACCATCGTCCAGCAGGGCCTTCCGGCCATTCCGGACCAGGCCCTGCCGGATCGTCTTCTCGTCGGCGTGGCGCAGGATCGCATCGTGATCCTGCTCGCTCTTGAGCCAGATCTCGAACAGGCCGATGCGCCCCGCGTACCCGGTCTTGTGACAGGCCCGGCACCCGACCGGACGCCACACGGATTCGGGCACGGACCGGCCGATGCTTTCCAGCCACACCCGGATGGCGTCGGGAGGCGCGTCCTGCCGGCGGCACTTCTCGCACAACCGCCGCACCAGACGCTGGGCGATGACGATCTCGAGGCTCACCGCGATCTCGGTGTCGGTGATGTTCCAGTTGCGCAACGTGGTCAGCACCCCGACGGCATCGCGGCTGTGCAGCGTGCTCATGAGAATCCGCCCCGTGGCCGAGGCCTCGACCGCAATGCGTGCGGAAAGCGAATCGCGCGTCTCCCCGAGAATGAGGTAGTCCGGATCCAGGCGGAGCATCGCCTTGAGCCCCTCGGGAAACGTCAGGCCCCGCCGTTCGTCCACCTGGATCTGGGTGATTCCGTCGATCGCGTACTCGACGGGATCCTCGATGGTGACCACGGACCGGGTGGCCAGTTGAAGCTCCTGGAGCAGGGCGTAGAGGGTGGTCGTCTTGCCACTGCTGGTGGGGCCGGCGATCAGGCACATCCCGGTGTGGGTGGCCAGCCATTGCCGCACCACGGTGAGTTCGTCCGTGCCCAGTCCCAGTTGGCCGAGCCGGTGCCGGATGCGTCGCGAATCGAGGATCCGCAGGGCCACCTTCTCCCCAAACTGGCAGGGAACGCAGGCGAAACGGACATCCAGGTGCCGGTCCTCGAGTTCGTACGGGATGTGGGAATCGGACGGCTCGAACACCGGTCCGGGATCCAGGCCGGCCAGGGACTTGAGATGCTGGAGGAGACGCTGCCCCAGCTCGGGCGGCAGATGGGCCGTCTCGTGGAGCACGCCATCAATACGCAACCGGATGCACCAGCCGTCCTTGCGCGGTTCGAGATGAATGTCCGTCGCCCCCTCCGTCGATGCGTCGAGCAGGATCAGTCGCGCCAGTTCGCTCGGATCCGCGCGCTGGGCACCGGGCTCGTTGGCGGCCTGCCCGGTCCAACGCTCGAACAGGTGGGCCAGCGACTCGGTCAGGGGCTGTAGCCAGGTCGGCTTGGGGTCGGTGACTTTCATCTCGCGGTGGGATGGGGGCACCGTTGGCTCCGCGGCGGTCGCGGTCAATCCCCCAGTGCCCCGGCGGCAATCCCACGCTGCATCCGGGAGTTGTGGGTCGAGGCGCGAACTTCGCGAAGCATCGCCTCGGAGGGCCGAGTTCCACGAGGCCGCAACGGTGTGGAGCGTCGGCTCGACCGTGACAGCCCGCTGCGGGGATGCGCCGGCCTCGCCGTCCCGCGGCTGCGGGACCAAGACCCCTCGTCGCAGGGCGCCTTCCAGTTTTCAGACAGGCTCTTGCTGCATGGATACGGCTTGGCGACGTTCGCCGCGCTCCCGCAACTTTGCCGGTTACCTTCGCCGGCAGATTCTTAATGGGAGTGCATGAGCCTGACGTTCCCATGCCTGCCCGGTCCCCAGTACCTGTCACCCCCCGGCCATCGCGTCCGCCGGCAGGGCTCCAAGGGCATGGTGCTCCTCGCCGTCCTGGCCGGCCTGGCGGGATGCGCCCCGCGCCAGACCGGCCCGGACCAGTATCCCAATGCCAACCAGCTCGTGACCGATTGGAAGGACACCCAGTGGATGGGCATGCCGGCCGGGGTGGACGTCGTCGTCTCGAACTACCTGGCCCGTTCCGGCGCCCCCCCCGGTGTGGCGGTGGGCATCATGGAGAACAACGCCATCCGCCACTTGAAGGGGTATGGCCTGGCAGATCGTGAGCGGAATCACCCGTTCACCCACGCCACCATGTCGATGGTCGGGTCCGTGTCGAAGACGCTGACGGCGCTCGGTCTTCTGCGCATGGTCGAGATGGGGCTCGTGGGCCTCGATGACCCGATCCAGGAACATCTGGGGGTGCCGACGGCGTGGTCCGGCATCACCCCCCGGCAGTTGCTCTCCCACACCTCGGGGCTGCAACGGGAGGCCCGGATGTCCGCGGCCCTGAGCACCTCCGAGAGCCTCAGCACCCATCTCTTTCCCTGGTTGCAGCCTCCCAGCGCCCAGTTGGGAATCCATCCGTCGCTGGTGATCCACAGTTACGCCGGGACCCCGGTCATCGGTTTCGAAACCGGCGAGACGGCCCGCTATTCCAACGCCGGGTATCTGGTGCTCGGCGCCCTCATCGAAACGGTGGCAGGATCCAGCGTTGCCAGCCTCGGTGTCCCCCACTCCCGCTACGAGTCGTTCATCTGGCGGTATGTCGGCTACTACGGCGGGCGCCTGAGCGACCCCAACCAGATGATCTCGCCGGGCCTCAATCCCCCCTGGCGCGCCGAAGACATCCCATGGCTGGCCGGCGGCTACACGTGGAACGAAGCGACCTCGAACTACGTTCCCGCCACCTACGACTCCCTCGCCGGCGGGCCGGCCGGCTGGGAGGGACCCGCCGGAGGCTGGGCCATGACCATCGGCGACATGGTCCGCCTCATGGTCGCGCTGCAGAACAACAGCATCGTCTCTTCAGCCTCCCGGACACAGATGCTCACCGAGCACGGCGCCCAAGGCAGTCTGCGGTTCGGACTCGGGATGCTGCTGGGGACGAAACTCGGCCTGCCGGTCTATCTGCACGACGGCGCCTATCCCGGCTTCAAGGCCCGATTCACCGTCTGGTCCTCCCGCAACTTCGGCGTCGCGCTCCTCGCCAATGAAACCGGCGCCGACATGAACCAGCTCACCGACGATGTCGCCCGGGTCTTCCTCGGAAGTGGCGGAATCGGCTCGGGAGCCGTTTCGCCGGCCGCGTTGGCACCGCCATCGGTGTCCGGCACCGACGACGATCCCGGTCTCGGTCTCGACATTGAGAGCGGCATCGGGCCGATGCCGGCACTGACCGACGCCCAGCGCCGCGCCCGCTGGGAGGAACTGAACCAGCTCGAACGGCAGCAGGCGCAGGCACGCAGTTCCGAAGCCCTGATCCAACGGCGCATCGAGGCCGCCGGTTGTCCGGATCCCTTCGAAGAGCCCTTTCCGGGACTCCCTCAGTCGCGCGCCCAGGC
This sequence comes from Verrucomicrobiia bacterium, assembly GCA_019634625.1. Taxonomy (NCBI): domain Bacteria; kingdom Pseudomonadati; phylum Verrucomicrobiota; class Verrucomicrobiia; species Verrucomicrobiia bacterium. Next base: position 37,866 of record JAHCBA010000046.1, on the reverse strand, counting down.
CAGTGCCGGCATGGCCCTCCTGGTCTTCCTGGTCGCCGAGTGCCAGGACCAGGCCGCCAGCCCGTCCGAAGCCGCAGGATGCGTCAACCGCGTGCTCACAGACCGGGGACGCGACGATGCCCTGCCCTGCGCCATGGCCGCCCTGAGCGAGGACATCCGCCGGGGCCTGGTCTCGTACTGGGCCTTCGAGGAGGTGGGCGAACGCGCACCGGACTGGGTCTCCGGCAATCACCTCGTCGCGGTCGGCGCCCCTCAAACGGTGCCGGGACGGCGGGGCAACGCCGTGGGACTGAGCGGCGCGGGCCAGTATCTCCGGATCGATCATGACGCCGACCCCGCCGCCACCGGGCTGCCGGTCTTCGGGGCGGAGAGCTACACCATCGCAATGTGGGTCAAAGGTCCGCCTCAAACCGGAAAGTACCTCTTCAGCCATGGCTCCAGCACCGGCAACAATCCCCTCCTCATCCTCCAGACCGGCCAGGTCGCGGCCAACCAGGATCGCTTCGACGTCATCGTCCGCAACAGCGCCGGGACGACACCGGTGAATCATCGCGTTTCAACAGGGGTGGTGTTCGACGACACCTGGCGCCACGTGGCGTGGGTGGATGACCGGGGACAGGCGCGACTCTACATCGACGGCGAACCGGACCCGACGGACTTTGCCTACACCCGGAGCGGATCGTTCCCCTTCGATCGGACGGCGGTGGGCACGCTGGTCCGGGCGATGGTCGCCGAGGGTGCCGTCTTCCAGGGCGCCCTCGATGAACTCACCCTGTGGGAACGGGCGCTCAGCCAGGCCGAGGTGATCGAGGTGATGAAGGAGGGGATTCCCGGCCCGCCCGGCTTCGCGCCCACTCTGGTGACGCAGCCCGCCGATGTGACCGCCGCCGTGGGCGATACGGTGTCCTTCTCGGTCGTGGCCATCGGAGCCCGGCCCTTCAACTACCAGTGGACCCGCAACGGACAACCGGTCGAGGGAGCCACCGGGGCGACCTATGCCCTCGAGGATCTCGCCCTCGCCGACGCAGGGGCGACGTTCTCGGTCGCCATCTCCAATCCGCACGGCCTGTCGGTCAGCCGGGCCGCCCGGTTGAACATGCCGCAGGCCCTGCCGCCCACGGTTTTCTTCGGCGAGGACGTCAGTCCGCACCCCGTCGGCGGCCCCAACGTCGTGCCCCGCCCGGCCACCCTGCCGGAATCCTCGGCAGCCGCCCACGCCTTCGAGTCGGCGCTCGAAGCTCCGCAGAAGGAGACTTTCGAATTGTTCCAGGACGGGGACACGCCCGGCACGCTGGTCTTCGGCGATGTTCTTGCCACCCTTTCCGGGCCGCGCGAAGTGGTGGCCGTCAGCGACCCGGGCGCGACGTTCAATGGCGTCTTCCCCATCTCGGGTGCCAAGGCGCTTCTGCTTCCCGGCGGCCATGCCGGACATTGGGCCATCGATCTGTCGGAGCCCGGCACCGCCGTGGGATTCTACGCAACGGACCTGGGCGAAAGCGCCGGACTGCAGATCACCCTCGTCACACCGGACGGATGGCGGACCCAAATCGATGTCCCGGTGACCCGGCCGCAGGGCAGCGGAGGCGCCTTCTTCTTCGGCGTGATCGACCGAAACCATCCGTTTGTGCGGGTGGAGTTGGAACGTCTTGGGATCCAGGCGGACGGTTTCGGCCTGGATGACCTTTCCCTTTCGCCGGTCGCCGGGACCCCGGGGACCGTTCGCCTGGCGGTGCGACGTTTCGGTGCGGGCGAGGTTGAACTGTCGTGGGCCTCGACGCCGAACAGGACCTATCGCATCGAATACCGCGAAGCGGTCGCCGCGGGACCATGGCTCCCGCTCGGGCCCTTTGTCGGCAATGCCGGAACCACGACGGCCCTCGACCGCATTCCGGCGGGCACCAACACCCGCTTCTACCGCCTTGTCATCCCCGTCGCCGTCGCACCCCGATGAGCCCCGGTCCCGCTACCGGATGCCGTGCGCCCCCGGCGGCGGGATGGTGTTCCATCGGTCGGCCGAAGTGACCCGGAAGCGGTTGGCGCGATCCAGGTACATCCGCCCCAGCAGTTCGGCGGTGTCGGGCAGCCAGGCTGCATCCGAAGGCTCGTACGCGGGAACCGGCCAGCGGCGCGCCACACCCAGCGCGTCCCACGTCCAGATCGTGCGACCGTCGGGATGAAACCCCGCCTGACGCACTTCGGTGCGGTGACGGAGCGGTTCCGTGACCGGCGTCCACGTCTGCGTATCCCATGCCCGCACGACACCGTCCCGGGACACCGTCAGCCAGAGGGTGCCATCCGCGCTGAATGCGGTGACACCGGTCTGACCTCCGTGCTGCGCCGCGATCTCGCCGGCTTCGCCCCCGCCGACCCGCCAGACCCGTGCCGCCCCGTCCGAGGAGGCCGTGGCGATCATCTCCCGCGAAGGATGAAACGCCACCTCCGCCACCCGTGCGTTGTGCAGCATGGGAACGCCGACCAACCGGCCCGTACGGGTGTCCCAGACGCGGGCATAGGCATCCCATGACCCCGTAAGCAGAAGGACTCCCTCCGGGCAGAACACCGCGCGATCCACCGAACCGCCGCCAGGTCCGCCGCTGGCCCGGACTGCGACCGCCCGCCGGACGGCCAGCAGCAATCCAATCGAGCCCCGACCTGACGCCGACTGCAACCTCCGATCGTCCCGCTCCCGGCATACCTCTGCTGCCGGGGTGTCCACCGCCTTCCCATCGAAACGTTCACCTGGCAGGGTTCCCCTCAAACATGGCCGGCACGACTCCAATGGTATCGTCGCTGCGCGCCTGGTACGGGGCGTCCATTGCCGAATTCCTGGCCTCCGATCAGGACCTTGTTCTCGGGCAACTGACATCACACTCCGACTTCGCGGTGCTGCCCACCCAACGCGATGCCTGGCGGGTGCAGATCGACATTCTCCGCAGCCATCTTCCCGGGCTGGACGGGTCTGTGTTCCTTGAGTTCAACATCCCGCGGATGGGGCGTCGGGTGGATGGGATCCTCCTCATCGGCCCCGTGGTCTTCGCAATCGAGTTCAAGGTGGGCGAGCGCGTTTTCGATCGCGCGGCAATCGACCAGGTCTGGGACTACGCACTCGACCTCAGGAACTTTCACGAGGCCAGCCATGAAGTGTCGCTGGTTCCCATCCTCGTCGCCACCGAATGCCCCCAGCCACCCCGGCTCCGGCTCACCAAGGATCCGGACCGCGTGTTCCGCCCTATTCTGACCCATCCGTCGGACCTGCGCACAGTGCTGGAGGAGGGTGTTCGCGCCGCGTCCGGAGCGGCGATCGACGGACCGGCTTGGGCCGGAGCCCCCTACCGCCCCACTCCCACCATCGTCGAGGCGGCGCGAGCCCTCTACTCGCGTCACTCCGTCGAAGCCATTGCGCGATTCGACGCGGGCGCACGGAATCTGCAGGTAACGTCCCACCGCATCGAGGAACTGATCGACGAAGCGCGGGCGGCGAGTCAGAAGGTCATCTGCTTCGTCACCGGTGTCCCCGGCGCTGGAAAAACCCTGGTCGGTCTCAACGTGGCGACCCGAAGGCGTGATGCCGAACAACCCACCCACGCGGTTTTCCTCTCCGGGAACGGCCCGCTGGTTGCCGTTCTCCGTGAAGCCCTGACCCGTGACGAATGCGAAAGGCGCAAGGAACAGGGTGAAAGGGTTCGCAAAGGGCGGGTGGGTGAATGCGTCAAAGCGTTCATCCAGAACGTGCACCACTTTCGCGACGATGGACTGATCAACTCCGGACCGCCAGTGGAGCATGTCGTGATCTTCGATGAAGCACAGCGAGCCTGGAATCGCAGGCAGACGGCGAGCTTCATGCGTCGGAAGAAGAACCGCCCAGGGTTCGATCAATCGGAGCCGGAGTTTCTGATTTCCTACCTGGACCGGCACGCGGACTGGGCGGTGATCATCTGCCTGGTGGGGGGTGGCCAGGAGATCAACACCGGTGAGGCAGGAATTGGTGCATGGCTGGAGGCCGTGAACCACCGCTTCGAACACTGGCGCAGGGTCATCTCGCCGCGGCTCATTGACTCGGAATACGCCGCGGACGGCGCCCTGGAGACCGCCCGGCGGAGTCAAGCCACCCGCTTCGAAGACTCCCTGCACCTTGCGGTATCCATGCGTTCGTTCCGGGCGGAGAACGTTTCCGCATTCATCAAAGCCCTGCTGGACGGGGAAAGACAAAAGGCTCGCGAGGCCTTCTCCGAATTCCGCCTCCGCTATCCCCTGGCCCTGACCCGCAGCCTCCCCGCGGCCAAGAGCTGGATCCGCTCCCACGCCCGGGGTTCGGAACGCTACGGACTGGTGGCCTCCTCGAAGTCCATGCGGCTCAAGCCGCATGCCATCGACATCCGTGTCGCCATCAACCCGGTTCACTACTTCCTGAACGATCGCGAGGACACGCGATCCAGTTACTACCTCGAGGATGTGGCCACCGAGTTTCAGGTCCAGGGCCTGGAACTCGACTGGGTCTGTGTTGCCTGGGATGCGGACTTTCGTGCTGCCGAGAACGGTTGGACGTATCACGATTTCCGCGGGGATCGCTGGTGCAACATCGCGAACCCCGACAACCGCGAGTACCTGCGCAATGCCTACCGGGTCCTGCTCACCCGGGCGCGACAAGGCATGGTCGTCTTCATTCCCCCCGGGGATCCCCATGATCCCACGCGCTCGCCGGCATTTTACGATTCCTCCTATCAACTCCTCCGTGAGATCGGCATTCCCGAGATCACGTAAACTCCCGGCCCCGGGGTCACATCTCTGAATTTGACATTTGCGCCGCTCCTCCCGGCGCCCCATCCGATTCCTCAACGTTGCGGTCCCGCTCCCGCAGACCTTGGGTCCCCGCCGAGGCTGCCTTCGCCGGCGGGAGCGATATAGGGCAGCCCGGATGCAGGCACGAATTGCGGCTTCATGCCCGCTTCGAGCCATCCCTTCCGCTATTCCCCGGTGCCGAACGGCCAATCGCTTACCGCGGCCGGCACTTCTGCAGATCCGAGGGTCGAAAGATCCCTTCCGGCGTGATCACTCCCGTCACCAGATCCGGCGGCGTCACATCGAACGCCGGGTTCCGGGCGTTGCTCCCCGGCGCCGCCACGCGAACCGCGATGCGCTTCCCGGCCCGCGTTACGCCCCACGCCTGGAGCACCTCATCGGCCGGCCGCTCCTCGATCGGGATCTCCATCCCGGATCCGGTTTCCCAGTCGAGCGTGGAAAGCGGGATGGCCACGTAGAACGGAATTCCATGACGGCGGGCCAGCACCGCCTTCGTGTACGTTCCGATCTTGTTCGCCACCTCCCCCGTCCGACCCAGCACCCGGTCCGCTCCCACCAGGACCAGGTCAATCTCGCCCCGCTGCATCAGGTGTCCCGCCGCATTGTCCGCGATGATCGCGTGCGGAATCCCCTGTTGACCCAGTTCCCACGCCGTCAGCGCCGCCCCCTGCGACCGCGGCCGCGTCTCGTCACAGAACACTTCAAATCGCCGCCCCGTCGCCTGCGCAGCGTACAGGGGCGCCGTCGCGCTGCCGATGTCCACGAACGCCAGCCATCCCGCGTTGCAGTGCGTCAGCACCCGCATCCCGTCCCGGATGAGTGGCGCCCCGTGCTCCCCGATCCGCCGGCAATGCTCGACGTCCTCCTCGGCAAACGCTTCCGCCTCCCGCAGGGCCAGTGCCTGGCGTTCCCTGACCGTCTTTCCCAGCCCCGCCGCCGCCCGCACCCGGCGCAATGCATTCAGGGGATCCACTGCCGTGGGCCGGGCCCCGGCCAGCGTCCGGAACACCATCGCCTCCTCGCGCCGCCATTCCCGCAGGGTCGCACCCCGGAACGCCCGCATCCCCTGTGCGTACCCGAAGGCCGCCGTCGCCCCGATCGCCCCCGCGCCCCGCACCACCATGGTCCGGATCGCATCCGCCGTGGCCGGGTAATCCCGCATCGACACCACCTGGAACCGATGCGGAAGCAGGCGTTGCTCGATCAGGCGCACCGCATTGCGACCGGCATCGAATCCCACCGTGCGAAACCACCGTTCCCGACCTCCAACGGTCACCTTCATGGGCTGGCCTGGACCACCCGCGGCACGAAAGCCGGTATCAGCCGCTGCACCGCCGCGCCTACCGGCGCGTCACACTCCGCACACAGCCGGCTCCGCTCGGATAGGGTTAGCCGGTCCGTCACCGGCGCCGAATTCAGCACCTGCCGCTGCGCCTGGATCGCGAAATGCACCAGCCCCTGCCTCAGTGGCATCGAGAAGAGCGCCAGCAAGACCCCGAACACCACCATGTGCCAGCCCGTCGCCTCCCCCCGTTCCACCGCTCCCAGATACCGCTGCAACGTCCGCTGCCGCAATGGCCGCACCCGGCGCAACTGCATCCGGCCGGTATGACGGCTGGCGTCCGCAAAGGCCGAACGTCCCAGTTGCCCCGCCAGCGAGCGATCCAGCGCCACCAGTTCGCGCACCTCACCCCGCATCGCGTGATCGTACGCCTGCCGGATGGCCGGAAGTTCCACCGCCATCAGCATCCGATCCCGGTACCGTTCGAGAAATGCCCGCAACGCCGGCACCGTGTCCGGCCGGGGCGCCTCCACCAGTTCCGCCAGGGCTGTCAGCGATGCCAGCACCTCCGGCTCCCCCAAGGCCCGTCGCAAAGGCGCGATGTCCCCTGCGAGCTCCTCGCTGCTCGTCAACGCCAGACCCTGTGGTGATGTCTCCATGCCCGTTTCGCGAACCGCGGCAGAGTAGGCGCCGACCGCCCCCAGGCAACCCATTCCGTCGTGCAGGCCGGAACGGGGACTGCCCCGGATCGCCCATTCGTCTCTCCGCGAGGGAACGGCAGGAACCCCATCATGCCGTGAATGGCAGGCACCCCGCTCCCCGTCGCTCGACAGAACCCGCCCGGGCGCTCAGAGGTAAAGCACTAAGTGTCGGGCTTATAGCAGTCCACAGGTGCCAGGAGGTAAAGCATTACGTGTCGGGCTTATTAACAGTTTTCAGTCAAATAGGAAACGCCTGGCCTATTATCTGTTGCATCTCCGAAACCACGGCAGCCTGCCGGACTCGTCAATTGGATTGGCGATCGGGCGAAATGCTTTGGGCTGGCGACCCCAGCCGCCCCGCCCCTAGCCTCTCAAACGTGCGCGGCCGGGACATCCACCCTTCCAAGCCATGCCCGCGATCCCATCCGTCGCGTGCTTCGCTCTCGCGTTGGATCTCACTGGCCTTCCTCACCTGCTTCGTCCCAGCCCCCGGTTGCGTCGCTGCCACGCCGCCCCTCGCCGGCTTCGCGCTCGACGTTCCCCGCGTCAGCCGGGGTCATGTCTGGTCGGAGCTCCATGACGCCGATGCTGACCGGCTCGCCCGGCACCTGACGTCACCTGAAGCTGATCGGGAGCCCGGCCCGCCATCGGCATCGCCGTCCGCCGTTGCTTCCTTCAACTCCCCCAGCCGTTCTGGTGCGGGCGTTTCCGCGCCGCCGGCACCGGTCGGCTCCACGCGCCTTGTGGCGCTGCCCAACCTCACCATCACCCAGATCCGTGAACTCCAGGCTGGCATCGCCCTCCACCTCGAAGCCGACCTCGGCTACCGCTCCGGTTCCACCTCCCCGCACCCCCTGCTCCCGTCGCCACCGGAAGGCCTAAACCGCCTCCTCGAACTGGCCCGCGTTGAAGGCCAGGAAACCTTCCTCATCCGTCTCGGCATCGTCCCCTTCATCTCCCGCGCCCCTCAACTCTGGATCCAGGCGCTTCGCAGCCCTGATCCCTCCAGCGCCTGGCAGGTCAACCCCGATCTCGCAACCGCCCTCGGCCTCGCCGAAGCGTCGCTCGCCACCACCGGACAGGGTGGCCAACCCCTCACCCGGGACGATCTCGACTTTCGCCTGATCCAGGTCAGCTACATCGACGTCGAAGGCGCGATCGAGTCCCTCAAGGGCTTCGGGATCGAAACCGCCGACAGCCCCGCCAAGGTCGTCCTGCCCGTCGCCTTCGAACGTCTCCCCATCGTCGCCCGTATGCCGTCCCCGGAGGGCCCCAAGACTGCGCTTCTTGGCGTCGATGCCCAGAAAGGCGCCGCCGGCTTCGACCTATCCATGTCGCCTTCCCTCGCCACCGCCCTCCCGCCCGACCCGAATCTCGCCCGCTCGTCCCAGGTCCTCGTCTATTTCCATCCCGACCGCCCTGACCAGTTCACCCGCGTCCGACGGCTCCTCGACGAGTTCATCGACCGTCCCGCCCGGCAGATCTTCATCGAGGGCCTCATCCTCGAAATCAGCGAGGAGGGTCTCAAGGAGCTCGGCGTGGATTGGAAATACCAGGAGGGCGGACTCGAACTTGGCGCCGGCAACCTCCTCCCCGGTCTTCCCGCCGCTTCCGGCACTGCCGGACTCACCTTCGACAGCCTCCGGGACCTCGATCAGCAATGGGTCGTCCGCCTCCGCGCACTCGTCGAGGAGCAGAAGGCCGAGATCCTATCCCGCCCCAGCGTCCTCACCCTCAATAACCGCCAGGCCACCATCCGCGTCGGCCAGGAAATCCCCATCGCCACCAGCTCCGAAGCCGGCATCGTCAAGGATGCCAACCGCATTTCCTTCAACTTCAAATACCTCGCCACCGGCATCGCCCTCAACATCCGGCCCCGCATCACCGAGGACGGCAACGAGGTCAGCATGCTGGTCGATACGGTCGTCTCCGCGCCCATCCCCGGTGCCGACCTCGAACTCCGCTCCTCCTCCGGCGAAGTCCTCGCCTCCGCCCCCACCGTCGCCAGCCGCCGCGTCCAGACCTACACCCGCATCGCCAACAACACCCCGTTCATCATCGGCGGCCTCGTCAACCGCCAGACCACGTCCATCCGCCGCAAAGTCCCGCTCCTCGGCGATATTCCCTATCTCGGCACCTTCTTCCGCACCCGCTCCACCCGCACCCGCAAACAGGAGGTCATCATCGTCCTCACGCCCCACGTGCTGCCCGAGGCCGAATCCGAACGCGCCTGGGGCCGCTACCTCCCGCGCGATGACGCCAAGTTCGACGACGACGGCAATGTCCTCTTCCGCTCCTCCTACCGCATTCGCGAGGAGGATGTCCTCGACCTCTCCTTCCTCGATCGCAACGAACGCCTCAATCGCTACCGCGACCTCGCCCGCCGCGTCGTCGAACGCAACTTCCGCCTCGCCAGCCGGCCCCCTTTCAATGAATTCGCAGACGGTCGTGTCCCGGGCGAATCCATCCTCGTCGAACGCATGATCTACGAGGTCGTCAAGCGGCTCTCCGACTCCGACCCCGCCTGGCTGGACAACCGCATCGCCCCCGATCGCATCATCTTCTTCTCCGACCAGAACGCTGGCGGCTACGACGTCCAGTTCCTGGATCGGATCCTCGCCGGGTTTGGTGACGGCCTCACCGCCGCCTCGTTCTTCACCACCCAGACGAACCGCGCACTCGCCCTTACCTTCCGCCGAGGCACCGACGCCATCACCGCCGGGGCCTTGACCCGTAATCCCATCCCCGAGGTCAGCCTCATCGACTGCCCCGACCGAACCACCTGGGGCGAACTCCTCTGGCGCTGGAACCAACCCGAGCCCGACGGTACCCCCCGCTCCACCCTCCTCATCCACCAGCCCCAGGACCTCGTCCGCCTCCAACGTGCCCTCCTCCTGCGCGAAATCATCAACCTCAATGGAGGCTCCTCCCGGGTGAATCGGCGCAATTTCAGCCGCGGGCAGGTCCTGCTCGTCCCCGACGAAAACACCCTCGACACCCGGCTCCTCGACCGCCGCGTGGCCGAGCATTTCCTCCACACCGAACACTACTACGCCGCCGCCCTCCGGAACATCGAGGCCACCCTCGCCGAAATCGACCGGCTCCTCGCCGAATCCGGTTCCCCAAACCAGCCCTGACGCCCCGCTCCCGCCCCCCCCACCCGTTACCCATGTCCTGGTCGTCCCTTCGTCGCCTCCTCTGGCCCGCCGTCACCCTCGCCCTTCTCCTCATCCCCGGCTGGCCCCTGCTCACCACCTACGGCGACGAGGCCCGCGCCCTCTCCCAACGCATCGCCTTCTGGGTCCTCGGCACCGGCATCGGCTTCTCCCTTGCCTGGCTCCTCATCCGCCTTATCGACGTCCTCGTCTGGGGCCTCCTCGAACGCCGCTTCCAAACCCCCGTCCCCCGGCTCCTTAAGGACCTCGTCGTCGGACTCGTCCTCTTCGCCACCGCCATCATCATCCTCGGCCTCGTGTTCCGCCGCGACGTCACCGGCCTCTGGGTCTCCTCCGGCGTCCTCGGCATCATCGTCGGCTTCGCCGTCCGCGGCACCATTGCCGACGTCTTCGCCGGTATCGCCCTCAACGTCGATCGCCCCTTCCGCGTCGGAGACTGGATCGAGGTCCACAGCCGCGGCATTCCCGTCATGCGCGGCTGCGTCCGCGAGATCAACTGGCGATCAACCCGCCTTCAGACCATCGACCATACCGTGGTCATCGTCCCCAACGGCCTCCTCGGCTCCGTGGTCGTCGTCAATCTCAGTCTCCCCACCCCGCGCAGCCGCTTCGAACAGACCTTCTGCATCGAGTTCGGAGTCCTCCCCGATCGCGCCCTCCGCGTCCTCAATGCCGGCGTCCGCGCCGCCCAGGGCCTCCTTCCCGATCCCCCCCCCAAAGTCCAGGTCTATCGCACCACCGAAACCGGCGTGGAATACAAGGTCCGCTACTGGCTCGATCCCGTCCGCACCTCCCCCCGCTCCGGCCGGCACGCCGTCACCGCCAGCATCCTTCAGCACCTCTACCACGCCGGCATCAGCCTCGCCTACCCCAAGCAGGACCTCTACCTCGCCCGCCTCCCCGTCCGCCAGCTCCACTGCGACCGCAACCGACAGGAACTCCTCGGTCGTGTCGAACTCTTCGCCACCCTCCAGCCCGAGGAACTCTCCCAGCTCAATGACGCCGTTCGCGAACGCCGCTTCGCCCCCGGCGAACCCGTCGTCCGTCAGCACGAGTCCGGCGCCTCCATGTTCGTCCTCGTCGAGGGCCTCCTCGATGTCTGCAAGGACGACCCGCCCGGCGAATCCCCCGTCCACGTCGTCGAACTCCATCCCGGGGCCTTCTTCGGCGAAATGTCCCTCCTCACCGGCGCCCCCCGGGCCGCCACGGTTCTCGCCGTCACCGATTCCATCGTGTACGAGATCGATGCCTCCGCCCTCCAGCAACTCCTTACCGCCCGGCCCGAACTCGCCTGGCACCTCGCGGAAGTCGCCGCCCGTCGTCAGCGCGAACTCACCGCGGCTGGGGACGCCCCCGCCCAGTCCGCCCAGGGCGTCGCCCCCACCCCGGGGCTCACCCGCCAGATCCTCGAGGGAATGAAGTCCTTCTTCACCGGCCTCCGTGACCGCCTCTCCGGCACATGACATGGATCGCGCCGCCCGGCGTCAGCTTGAATACACTCCCCCCCCCAGCGGCGCCGATCAGGCCGACGCTCCAGCCCCGCCTTCACGTCAACGGCCTTTGCGGCTACCCTCTGCGCCATGCCTTCCAACGTGCTGGGCACGCCGCTCCAATCCTGCTGCCATGAGCCGCTGACCGGCTTCTATAGGGATGGGTTCTGCCACACCGGCCCGGGCGACCACGGGCTTCACGTGGTCTGCGCGGTCATGACCGCCGAGTTCCTCGAATTCTCCCGTCAGCTCGGCAACGACCTGGTCACGCCGGTTCCGGAATACCAGTTTCCCGGTCTCGAACCCGGTAACCGCTGGTGCCTGTGCGTGACCCGCTGGGCGGAAGCCCTCCAAGCCGGCTGTGCGCCGCCCGTCGTGCTCGAATCCACCCACACCTCGGCCCTCGAATTCGTTGATCTCGATCATCTCCGGGCCCACGCCGTGGATGGCGGGCGGGATTCCCAGGCCGCTTCCTGACGACGACCGTTCCCCTTCCTCGCTGGCGGCCCCCGGAGTCGTCACCCGGGCGCCCGGGCGGCTAGCGCCAGTTCCGCAAGAAATCCGGCGATGCCCTCCTCCCCCACCCGGTCGGCGCGGAAACCGGCCGCAATGCAGAGGGATTCCGGAGGCGACTCCAGCATCTTGAGCCGTACGTGCCCGGGAAGGTGGCGTCGGGAACGAAGGGTCACCAGGGCCACCCCCAGTCCGGATGCCACCGCCGCAAACAGGCTGGAGGCGCCGTCATACTCGCCCCCGAGACGCGGGCGCTGCCCATGAGCACGCAACCACGCGAGGACAATCTCGCGGTATTCCGGATACTCCCGCCGCGAGAACACCAGCAGGCGCTCCCCCGCCACCTCGGCCGCACCAATCCGGGCCCGGCGCGCCAGCGGATGCGCGGCAGGCACCGCAAGACGCCACGCTGCCCGGATCAGCGGCGTCCAGGTCAATCCCCGGGGACCCCGCACCGACCCGACGGTAAGGGCCACGTCCAGGGTCCCCGTGTCGAGTCCGCTGAGCATCTCCTGGGTTGAAAGGTCGTGCAGTTCCACCGCCGCATTCGGGTGTTTCCCGGAGAACGCCCGGACCGCCGTCGGCAACAGGTCGGCCGCCAGGGACGGCGCATAGCCGACCCGCAGACGCGGATTTCGGCCCGCCGTGCGCACCCGCTCCGCCACGGCGTCCGCCTGCTGCAGCAGTTCCCGTGCCTCGCGGGCGAGGATCTCCCCGGCCGGGGTCAACCGGACCGAATGCGCGTGCCGCTCAAGCAGACACTGTCCGAGCTCCTCCTCGAGCGCCTTGATCTGCCGGCTCAGGGCGGACTGGGTGAGGAAAACACGTCGCGCCGCCCGGCTGATGTTGCCGTCCTCGGCCACCGCGACGAACCAGCGCAGTTGGCGCAGTTCCATGCGCGGCAGCATGAGGCGATGACGGCCTCAGGCCAATCACGTGGCATTGGTCGCCGCCCCAGTCCGGCGGCACAGTGGGCCCATGACAACAACCCTTCGATCATGGAACATCCGCCGCGCCGCGGATCGCGGCCATGCCGACCACGGCTGGCTCGACACCCACCACACGTTCTCCTTCGCGGACTATCACGATCCGGCGCACATGGGGTTCCGCTCCTTGCGGGTCATCAATGACGACCGCATTGCGCCCGGCGCGGGATTCGGCACCCATCCCCACCGGGACATGGAAATCTTCAGCTACCTGCTCGAAGGGGCGCTGGAACACCGGGACAGCCTTGGCAACGGACGCCGGCTCGGGCCGGGCCAGATCCAGTTGATGAGTGCCGGACGCGGGGTGACTCACAGCGAGTTCAATCCCTCGCCCTCCGATCCGGCCCGGCTCCTTCAGATCTGGATCCGACCCCGTGTTCGCGGTCTCGATCCAGGCTACACCGAGTGGCATCCCGAGCCGGCTCAGGCCCACCATCCCAAGGTGCTGGTCATCTCGCCCGACGGTCGTGACGGATCGGCGACGATTCATCAGGACGCCCTCGTGTACCGCCTCCGACTCGAAGCTGACGCCACGATCTCTCACGATCTGGCCCCCGGGCGCGGCGCCTGGCTGCAGATGGCCAGAGGGTCGCTGATGCTGGATGGCATGGCACTGGCCGCCGGCGACGGGGCAAGCACGGAGGTGGCGGGTCTCCTGACCCTGACGGCGACCCAACCCGTCGAGGCACTGCTGTTCGATCTTGGCTGACGTGGGGCATGGCCGAGGCCGGCTGAATCCGGGACACCGGACCCATCGCGGGTCCGCAAACCCCTCCGCGCCCCTCCCGCCCGAATCGCCTCCAGACCCAACTCGCGCCTGCCCCTCCGCCCCGGTTCCCGCAGACCGTCACCAACAGGTCAGGCGCAATTTAGTTGACCTTGTACTTCAAATAGTCAGGCCGGCTATTGTTGACGCCACGATTCGGCTCCTCTCCGACTCCAATCCGGGCCTTCCGAGATTCGAGCGGGCCGTGGTGGTGATGGATGAAGGTGGGGGCGTCAACAGGTAATCGCCTGGCATTCAAACAGAGAGAGCGCGGGAAAGCATTGCGGAGTCGCTACCGGACCCGACATGACAAGTTCAAAGAGTCAGCCCTAATAACGTTCATTGTTATTGTTGACGCTCGAAGTCCACCGTAAACCGTAAAGGGCCTGGCAATATGAAGGGGGACCCGGACCGGTTGTCCCATCGAGGGACTCCTCGAACCCGATTCCACAAGTCTTCCCGCAGTGGGGGCGCATTTCGGATTTCTGCAGGCCTTTTCGCCCTCCCAATTCAAAGTCCTGATCGCCCTCCCCGCCGACACCTCTCCAGTCGGCAGGTGACGATTCCTGCGTGGACCCTTAGGGTCCCAGCATTAGCCCGGGCAAGACACCTCCATCCCGCGCCGCGTTCACCTTGATCGAACTGCTGGTGGTGATTGCCATCATCGCGATTCTCGCGAGCCTGCTGCTGCCGGCCCTCTCGCAGGCGAAGGAACGGGCCAATCGTATCGCCTGCCTCAACGCAATCCGGCAACCCACCCTCGCCACACTCCTCTATGCTGACGATTACAACGGCCGCTTCATGCGCGACGGACACCGGGACCCGCACTGGGTGGGTCTTCCCTTTCGAAACATGATCCACTCGAACTACAGCGTGCCACGCGCCCAGTTCTATTGCCCTTCCAACTTCATCGATTTCGGGGGCCTTCAGCTCTTCCTCTACGCGGGAGTCCCGGCCCCTCGATAAACCCGAACCGGTGAGGCGGTGAACCGAAGCTTGCCGGGCGTCGCCGCTGCGGGTGCGATGGCGCCGTCACCCATGCTTCCCTCCCTTCGTTTCCGGTTCCGGTTGCCGCGATGGCTCCGGTGCATCCTCCTGTCCCTGCTGGCCATCGCGGCCCTGGCCGCAGCGCTTGTGGCCCTGGGGTGGTGGTACCTGCATCCGCCCGTCGAGCGGACCGACGGCATCGTCTATGGACAGCGTCACGGTCGTCCGCTGACGCTCGACGTCATCCATCCCCGCCGCCCCAACGGCGTCGGCATTGCCCTGATGGTCAGCGGGAGCTGGAAGTCCAGCGGGCCGGGATCGGCCAAGGTCTGGCTCATGGCTCCGCTGCTCCGTCGCGGCTACACCGTCTTCGCCATCTGCCATGTGTCGCAGCCCGAAGCCACCGTGATGGAAATCATCGAGGACGTGAACCGAGGGGTGCGTTTCGTGCGGCATCACGCTGCGGCGTATGGCATTGATCCCGACCGTATCGGCGCGATCGGAGGCAGCGCCGGAGGGCATCTCAGCCTGATGCTGGCCACGCGCGGCGGTCCGGGACCCGCGGACGCTCCGGACCCGATCGACCGGGCCAGCAGCGCGGTTCAGGCGGTGGCCATCTTCTTCCCGGTCACCGACCTGCTGAATCTCGGCCAGTCCACGGAGAACCCCGGCGACGGCGGGCCGCCGAAGAGCTTCGTCCGGGCCTTCGGCTTTCCGGAGCGGTTCGGCGCCGATTCGACCCACATGGCGGTGTGGAAACAGGTCGGGCGGGAGACATCGCCCATCCACCACCTGGATGCCCATCTTCCTCCCGTCCTGATTCACCACGGAGATGCCGACACCCTGACGCCGCTGGAGCAGTCCGAATGGTTTCGGGACCGGGCCGCGCAATACGGCCGGGAGGTGCGGTTGGTGGTCCGTCCGGGGGCCCGGCACGGCTGGTGGACCATGTCCTGGGACATCCGCCAGTTCGCGGCCTGGTTCGACACCCATCTGGGGCGGTTGGGGGCCGCGGCGGCGGCGGATCCGGGACGCTGAGCGTCAGGGCTTCCGGCCCAGCGCGTAGCAAAGGTTGATCCGGAGTTGTTCGGCGTCGTGCGGAGTGACGGTGACGTGCCGGATCAGGCCGCGTTTCTTCCGAAGGGTCAGTCGCGCACTTCGAAACAGCCATCGGGACGGCCAAAACTCGGTGGGAAACCGCCCCCCGAGGAACACCTCGTCGATGTCCTTCAGGTACACCCGGCGCAGCACCACGCCGCAGAACAGGATCTCGAACTCATGGCGGCTCAGCCGGTATCGTGTGAGCCGGATCCACACGGCCGCCATCAACGCCACCAGCACCGACCCGCCCGCCACGAGCCAGCCATGCCAATCGTCTGTCACCGCATCTGTCCCGCCCATAAGACTACTGCTGGAATCACGAATCCGAGCCCAAGGGATAGCCACACCGCCCACCGTGCCTTCAGAACTTGGAACGCCAGAAGGACACCCAGTAAAATCGTCCCTGTCAACGCCGCGGACATCACCACCACCAGGACGGTGAACAGCCGGGTCGAATACCCTTCCGCCGATTCGGCGGGGTAGTACTGCTCCACATGCACCCGGTTCAGGCGGCTGACCCAATCGTCCGAATCGGTCGTCCCCTTGCGCCGGTCGGGCTGCACGGTCTGATGCCAGCCGGTCAGGACGAAGAAGAGCAGGAGCGGCGCGAAGAAGACGCCGAGGTGGAGGTGGAGCCGCCGGAGGTATCGGTTCATTCCGGAAATACGGGAACCGGGACGCCCGGCGGACGGACCGCGGGTGTCGGCCGGTTCATTGGGGGTACAGCGGGAACAGCAGGGTGGCGCCCTCGGGGATGCGGGTGGCGTCGGTGATCTGGTTGTAGTCCATCACCTGCTGGGCGGTCAGTGTCCGGTACCCGTGCTTTCGGGCGTCGGTGTTGAACTCCACCAGCAACTGCGAAAGCGTCTGCCCCCGCTTGATCACATAGGGAAGCTCCTTGTCCGGCGTCGGTTCGGCCGGCCGTGAAGGGCGGGCTCCGCCCGTGGCGGGGCGGCTGGCTCCCCCGGAGCGGGCCGCACCGGATTCCGCGGCGGCGGCAATGGACTTGCGAAGTTCCCCCAGGATCCGGAGCACCTGCTCGGCGTCTGCGATCCGCTTGCGGTCCACCTCGGCGATCGCCGAGGCCAGACGCTTGAGATCGTCATCCCCGCCCCGGGGCTGGGCCTGGGAGCGGTCCAGCATGTCCTGGCGCACCTGCTGCAACTCCTGGCTGAGGTTGTCGATCTGGCGCCTCTGGCTTGCCAGCGCCATCTCCAGGGATTCCACCGCAGACGTCAAACGCTGGAGGCGTTCGCCGAACACGGCCGGATCGACCGGTTGCGAATACACCGCGGGCAACCCGAAAACCAACGCCATTCCAAGGGCGAGAAACCGTCCGGGGACGGACAGAAAGCGCATCCGGGCAGGTTAGGTTTGCGGGTCGGGGCCAGCAAGTGCTACTTGCCCGGCGTGCGATTGCTCGAGGTCATCCGGCGCAGCGCCTCCTACCTGGAGGAACGCGGCGTCGAATCCCCGCGCCTTCAGGTCGAGTGGATCCTCTCCCACACGCTTCGGCGCCCCAGGCTCCAGTTATACCTCGAGTTCGACCGGGCCCTCGATGAGGCCCAGCTCGACTCCGTCCGGGAAGCGGTCCGGCGCCGCGGCCTTCGCGAACCGCTCCAGCACGTGCTCGGCACCGCCGCCTTCGCCGGCCTCGAACTCGAAGTATCCCCGGCGGCCCTCATTCCCCGTCCGGAAACCGAACTGCTCGCCGAACGGGCCTGGACGTGGCTCCAGGACCGAGCCGCTTCCGGGATTCCCTCATCGGACGTCCTCGACTGGGGCACCGGAACCGGCTGCCTCGCCTTCGCCATCTCCCGCCATGCCCCAGGCGCCCGCATCGTCGCCGTGGACCAATCCCCCGAGGCTCTCGCTCTGGCCCGGCGCAACGCAGCCCGTCTCCCCGAGTCCGACCGGATCACGTTCCATCACGGCGACGGCTGCCGTGAACTTCCCTCCCACCTCGATTTCGATCTGGTCGTCTCCAATCCTCCCTACATTCCCACGGCGGAACTCGACTCCCTTCAGCCCGAGGTGCGCGATCACGACCCACGGACGGCCCTTGATGGCGGCCCGGACGGCCTCGATTACTACCGGCGCCTGGCCATGGAGCTGCCATGCCGGCTCCGCTCCGGAGGGGCCCTGCTCCTCGAGTTCGGGGATGGCCAGGGACCGGCGGTGACCGCCATCCTCGAGGCGCACGACTGGACGGTTGCCGAATGCCACCGCGATCACTCCGGCCGCGAACGGTTCCTGTTGGCAACACGACTGCCGGCGGGTAGGTAAGCCGTCTTTCACCCAAGGGCATCGGGCAATCATGGACGAATTCCGAATCCAGGGCGGTCGCCCCCTCCGGGGCGAGATCACGGTCAGCGGCAGCAAGAACGCGACCCTCCCCATCATGGCCGCCGCCCTCCTCACCCGCGAGCGCTGCACCATCCGAAGGGTTCCCAACCTCAGCGATGTGCGTTTCATGGGCGACATCCTCCGCTCCCTCGGAGCCTCGGTCGCCTTCCACGACGACGCGGTCACCATCGAGGCGCCCTCCCTCAGCGGCGTCGGGGATTACGACCTGATCCGCAAGATGCGCGCCTCGGTCTGCATTCTCGGCCCCCTTGTCGCCCGCCTGGGCAAGGCCCGCGTCTCCCTTCCCGGCGGCTGCGTCATCGGGGCCCGCCCCATCGACCTTCACCTCAAGGGGCTTTCCCAGCTCGGCGCCCGCTTCAATGTCCGCGGCGGCTATGTCGTGGGCAACACCCCCGGCCTCCAGGGCAGCGAGGTCTTCCTCGGCGGGCGCGTCGGCCCCACCGTCCTCGGCACCGCCAACGTCATGATGGCCGCCTGCCTCGCCCAGGGCGTCACCCTCATCGAGAGCGCCGCCTGCGAACCCGAGGTGGTGGACCTCGCCCAGTTCCTGATCGCCATGGGCGCCCGGATCCAGGGCGCCGGCAGCCCCACCATCGTCGTCACCGGGGTCTCCGAACTCCACGGCGCCGATCACGAGGTCATTCCCGACCGGATCGAAACCGCCACCCTCGCCATCGCCGCCGCCGTCACCCGCGGCCAGCTCACCCTCCGTGGGGCCCGCGCCGACCACCTGGGCGCCGTCCTCGACAAACTCGGAGAGGCGGGCGTCCGGGTCGAACGCAAAGGTCCCGACCTCGTGGTGCATCGCGGACGCAGCCGCCTGCGCCCGGTGGACATCACGACCCAGCCGTATGCGGGCTTCCCCACCGACGTCCAGGCGCAGATGATGGTCCTCATGCTCCAGGTCCCGGGGATCAGCGTCATCACCGAGCGCATTTTCGAGTCGCGCTTCATGCACGTCCCCGAGCTGTGCCGCCTCGGTGCCGAAATCGCCATCGAGGGTTCCACGGCCATCGTCAAGGGCGGACGTCCCCTCAGCGGGGCGCCGGTCATGGCCAGCGATCTCCGCGCCTCCGCCGCCCTGGTTCTGGCCGGGCTCGCGGCCGACGGGATCACGGAGGTCAAACGTGTCTATCATCTGGACCGCGGCTACGAGACCCTCGACGAGAAGCTCCGGCGGGTGGGTGCCCGCATCGAACGGAGGCGAGACGAACCATGAAAGCCCTCATCGTCGTCCTGATCGTGCTCAGCGCGGTCTATGTCTTCACCGAACTGGTCGGGTTCTACGACCGCACCGCCAATCCCTCGCAGGCCCGGACCCGGCAGGTCACCCCGGAATCCGAACGGCTCACCGGCGAATCGCTGCCCGGGCTGCCCTCCTACCTCGAAGGCTCCCTCGCCGAGGCCCAGCAGGGCGGCCTCGAATCCCTCGAACGCTGGCTCCGCACCTGGAGCAGTCATGTTCAGGACCCCCGCCTCGCCTGGATCGAACTCGACTATGTGGTGCTCCTCAATCTCAAGGATCACCGCGCCGCCCGCGAACGCTTTCATCAGGTCCGTGCCCGCGTCCCCGCCACCTCCCCGGTCCACGATCGCATCGTCCGCCTCCAGTCCGCGTATGAATAATCCGGTCACCCGTGCCCGATGGCTGGTCCTCGGCCTGGTTCCAGCCGTCTTCGGGGTCCTGTCCCTCCCGGCCGCCTCCCCGCCACCCGATCCGGCTCTCGCTGCGGATTGCGCCGCCCTCCGTGCGGTGGGACCGGAAGGACTGGGGAACGCCGCCGCCACCGCCGCCTGGAACCGCCTTGCCGCCCGCGATGCCGCGGTGCTGCCCGCCCTGCTCGCCGCCATGAACGGTGCGGGCGAACGCGCCAACAACTACTTCCTCGCCGCGGCCAGCACCATCGCCGACCGCACCCTCTCCTCCGGCGGCACCCTTCCCCTCGCCGATGTCGGGGCGTTCCTGCTCGATTCCACCCATGAACCCCGCCCCCGCCGGCTGGCCTACGAACTCGTCCTCCGCGTCGATCCCGGCCTGGCCTCGGAACTGCGCGGCGGTTTCATCGACGATCCAGCCCCCGAACTGCGCCGCGAGGCCGTCCAGCACGCCATCGACACCGCCGCCGCCGCCCTGGCCGGGGGCCATCACCCCACCGCGACCGTCCTCTATCTTCAGGCCCTGCAGTTCGCCCGGGAAGCCGACCAGATCCAATCGGTTGTCGCCCCGCTGCGGAACCTCGGCCATTCCGTGGACCTCGTCCGGCAGCTCGGGTTCCTGACCCGCTGGCACATCATTGGCCCCTTCGACAATACCGGCGGCGCCGGGTACGAACGGGTACTGCCCCCCGAAACCGAATGGAATCCCCGGGCCGAGTATCCGGGTCTCGAAGGCCCGGTCCGCTGGCGCGAATTCGTCAGCACCAACGCCTTCGGCAAGATCGACTTCAACCGGGCCCTCGCCCCCCTCAAGGAGGTCGCCGGCTATGCCTTCACCACGTTCCACGGTGACGCCGACCGCCCGGCCGAGGTCCGGATCGGCTCCAAGAACGGCTGGAAGGTCTGGTTCAACGGAGAGTTCCTCTTCGGTCGCGACGAGTACCACCGGGCCGCCGAAATCGACCAGTACCGGCTCCCGGTCCGGCTGCGCTCCGGACCCAACACCATCCTCGTGAAACTCACCCAGAACGAAATGGTCGAGGACTGGACCGTGGAATGGGAGTTCCAGCTCCGCGTGACCGATCCCGCCGGCCGCGTCCTGCGCTCCGAACCTCCCGCGATCCTGACCCGCCATGAATGATCCCCGCCGCTTCGCCGGGCCGGGCGCCAGCTCGTCCCTCCGGCTTCCCCGCCTCGCCGCGCTGCTCCTGGCATGCGCGACGACCACGGCCGCCTTCGCCGACTGGCCGCAGTTCCGTGGAGCCGACGGCTCTGCCGCCCTTCCCGGCGCGCAATTGCCCGTGGCCTTGAATCCCGCACGCCACATCGCCTGGCAGGTGCCGCTGCCGGGGCGCGGGTTGTCCTCCCCCATCGTCGTGGGCGACCGCGTCTTCGTGACCTGTTCCAGCGGGCCCAAACAGACCCGCCTTCACGTCATCGCCTTCCGCGCCTCGGACGGCACCCGGCTCTGGGAACGCCAGTTCGTCGCCACCGGGCGCACCATGTGCCACCCGAAAACGTCCGTCGCCGCCAATACCCCGGCCACCGACGGACGTCACCTCTTCGCCCTGTTCTCCTCCAACGACCTCTTCGCCCTCGACCTGGAAGGCAACCTCGTCTGGCTCCGGGCCCTCGCCCTCGACTACCCGAACGTCAGCAATTCCCTCGGCATGGCGTCGTCCCTCCTGGTCGTCGAAGGCACCGTCGTCGCCCAGGTCGAAAACGACACCCAGCCCCTCGCCCTCGGACTCGACGCCGCCACCGGTGTCAATCGCTGGAAGCACGACCGCCCCAAGCTCGCCAACTGGACCTCGCCCGTCGCCTTTCGCGACCCCGTCACCGGCCGGATGCGTGTCGCGCTCCAGTCGGGTCGCGGGCTTCTGGCGGTCGATCCGGTGACCGGCGAGGAAGGATGGAACTACCCGGATGGCGCCTCGACGGTCGCCTCGACCGCGGCGTCCGGTGGCGTTCTGTTCGTCCCCTCCTTCGGCATCACCGCGCTGCAACCGGGTCCGGCCGGTCAATCCCCCGCCCAATTGTGGCGGGCCGGCACCCTGCGGCCCGGCACCTCGAGTCCCGCCGTGCTGGCCGACCGGCTCTACGTCGTCAACGCCGCCGGGGTCCTGACCGCCGGCGACGCGGACACCGGACAGCGCCTCTGGCAGGTGCGCCTCAAGGGTCCCTTCAGCGCGTCGCCGGTCATCGCCGGGCACCACCTCTATCTGCCCAACGAGACCGGCCTGCTGCAGGTCGTCGATCTCAGCCGTCCCGAGGGCGAAGTGGTCGGCGAACTGCCGCTCGAGGACATCATCCTCTCCACCCCGTCCATCTCCGACAACGCCCTCTACCTGCGCAGCGACCGCACCCTCTGGAAGATCGCTGATCAGGGGTCGGAAGCCGCATCGTCGGCCGCATCGTCGTCGTCACCCGCAACCGGGTCCACCCCGGCTTCGGCGTCGGGTTCAGGGTCGGCCTCGGATTCTGTCTGAGGTTCCGCATCGGCTTCCGCCTCCACGGGTTCGGCCCGACCGGTCACGGTTTCCCACACGGTCGGTCCGAACGCCACGTTGGCCGCCGCGTCGAGGGTCACGGCGTCCCCTTCGAAGGCCAGCCTCAAGGTCAGGTGAAACGGCGTCTCGGTGGCGCAGACCTTCACGGTGAGTTGTTGGTCCGTCTCCCATCCGTACGTCCCGGCCACCGGTTCGTCCGGGAACTGGGCCAGCGGCCCGGCCGGGAACGGGGCCCGGCCCCGGCGCCATTCCCGGAATCCGGACGGGAGGTGCAGGGTCCGGCCGTTGACCACCATCGACAGGATCCATTCCCGGTCCTCAAGCCCCGGCCGCAGCCAGAGGCTTTCGACCCGGCGCGGGTTCTCCGGGAAATCGTAACGACGGTCCACCCATTGTCCGGCCGCCGCCGAGTACGGCGCCCCCTGGGCAGGCACCACTTCGAGCCGCCCGAGTTTGGCCTGCAACCGCTCATGCGCCTCGTTGTTGGGGCGCAGACGCCGGGGCTCGCAGGCGGGAAGCAGGCGTTCCCAAAGCACATTCAACACTCCCTGCATGTCGCCCAATCCGCCGGTGATCGCCACCACCACCCGCTGGTCCGGCATCACGACACAGAACTGCCCGAAGGCCCCGTCGCCCCGGTAGGCGTTGTGCCGGCAGCGCCAGAACTGGAAGCCGTAGCCCTGGTTCCAGTCGCTCTCCGGGTGGCTCCCGTTCGAGGTCTGCCGCGATGTCGCCAGCCGCACCCACTCGGCCGGCAGCAGTCGCCGCCCGCCCCATTCGCCCTCGCGCAGATGCAGCAGACCGAACTTCAGGATGTCCTCCGTCCGGACCCGCAGCCCATATCCTCCCAGCGGGATTCCCTCGAAGTTCGTTTCCCACACCGGCCTCTCGATCCCCAACGGCTCGAACAGGCGCGTCCGCAGGTACTCCAGCACCGTCTGCCCGGTCGCCTTCCGCACGATCGCCGACTGCATGAACGTCGCCGGCGTGTTGTACCGGAAATGCGTTCCCGGCGGGTGCGGGACCGGATGCGCCAGAAATGTCCGCACCGACATCCGGTCCGGCGACAACGGCGGCTCGTCCTGATGGCCCGTCGTCATCATCAGCAGATCCCGGACCCGCATCGCCCGCAGGGTGGGAGCCGGGTCGGCCGGCGCCTCGGCGGGAAAGTACTTCAGCACCTCGTCGTCGATCGACAACCGGCCTTCCGCGGCCGCCAGCCCCACCGCCGTCGCCGTGAAACTCTTGCTGAGCGAGTACAGGACATGGTTGTCCCCGGCCCGGTACGGCGCCCACCATCCTTCCAGGATCACCTGGCCGTCCCGGGCGATCATCAGGCTGTGGAGTCCGCCCACCCGGTCTTCGAGGGCATGCACCAGTTCCAAGAGTGCCGCCGAGGAGACCCCGTGCGCCTCCGGAACGCCGCGCGGCATCGAGGCGCCCGCCGTCCCCGAGAAAAGTGACCCCGCCATCACCAGGCAGATTCCAGTACGAATCGGAAATGTCGTCATGACCGCCGCCCTTCGTGCCCGAACCCACGGCCCTTGTCACCCCCGGACGTTCCAAGCCCCGGGAGTCGGGTGGGAGGGCAGCGGGATGGGGGGCGGTTCGAGATGCGTTCGCGCGGCGTCGAGGAGAATGGCGTCGCGTCCGATCTGGCCGCCCTTGAAAAGAAATGCGCGGGCGTCGGCGGCCCGGTCCGGCGCGGCGGCCCGGCACCAGGGGCCCCCCGGGGCCAGGGGCGCCAGGAACTCGAGCGATTCGATGCCCAGCGCCCGTGCCACACCCAGGCCGGTGTCGCCGCCGCAGACTACCGTGCGGCGGGTGGGGGTGCCGGAGAGGATCCGGTCGATGCAACGGCCCAGCGCCGTGCTCAACCGGCTCCGCTGTCCGGACGTGGCGCCCGCAAGCCGGCGCGGGTCTTCCGGGCCGCGGCTGGTGTGAAGCACGACGCTCTGATTGGCGCGAAGCGCGTCCGAGGCGAGCCGAAGCGTCTCGTCCGGAAGACTGCCATCGAGCAGGGCCAGGGGATCGAGCGGAAGATCCAACGCCCCCGCCGCGATGGCCCGCCCGATCTGCCGGCTGGTGACCGGGGAACAGCTTCCGGAGACGACCAGGAGCGGATGCGGCGTGGCAGGGGCCGCCTCCGGCGGGGGTGGGGCCAGCAGCGCGGCGTGCCGCCACCAGCCCACCAGGGCGTGTTCGAGGCCCGACGACGAAACCGACAGCCGGGTGCGCCCGGCCAGCACATCCTCCCACACCCAGCGGCCTATCCTCGCCAGATGGGCGTCGTTCAGGGTGTCGAACAGCACCGGCCCATCGGCGGGAAGCCGGTTCCGACGGGCATCCGCGTCGTCCGCCTCGATCTGGAGAACATCGAACAACGCCACGTCGCGGTCGGTCTGGTCGCGGAGGTGCAGTCGCAGATCGGCCTCCGCCATCGGCGTGATCGGGTGGCAGCGCATCGTCGGGTGCCGGTCGAGTCGCGACGGCTCGGAGTCGAGTCCGGAACGGGCGAAGAGGTTCCCGAACACCACGTACCGGCCCAGGGACGGGGCGCCGACGATCATGGGGACGCGACCGGGACCGAAGACGCGGCGGCCAATTTCCAGGGCGCGGCCGATCGATCCGATGTGAGGCGCGGAGTCGAAGGTCGAGCAGATCTTGTAGTGGACGATCGGAGCGCCGCTGGCCCGCAGCGCCTCGAGGACCGGCGGGAGTTCGCGGTCCATGGCCTCCGGCGCCAGGGTCCTGGAACCGCCCGCAACCCCGAAGGCCCGCAGACCGCGGAACCGCGCGAGCTGGGCGCCGGACGGCGGATCCAGAAAAAGCACGGTGCGCAGCCCCGCCCGGGCAAGGACATCCATCACGTCCGTGGACCCGGTGAAATCGTCCCCGTAGTAGGCGAGCAGGAGCTGATTCATGACGGCGGACAGGACGATGCGCGCCGGGGTCCGTGGGTGGCGAGTGTTTGGTGCGTCCCAGGGTTGGGGGCGGTGCATCCAGGAGTTGTGGGTGAGGAGACAGCGAATCGGAGGGACGAGCTCTGCGAGTCCTCAACCCAACGCTCCAAGCCGTTGCGGCCTCGTGGAACCCGGCCCTCCGAAGCGCCGCTTGGCGGAGTTCGTGCCTCCACCCACAACTCCGGGATGCACAGGGTTGGGAGCCAGGGCGACCGGGCGCCGAAATCCCGGCCAGGGCGGGATCAGCGAAGGGATTCGAGGAAGGCGAGGAGGTCGCGGAACTCGGTCACCGTCATGGTTTCCTC
Organism: Verrucomicrobiia bacterium; assembly: GCA_019634625.1. Taxonomy (NCBI): domain Bacteria; kingdom Pseudomonadati; phylum Verrucomicrobiota; class Verrucomicrobiia; species Verrucomicrobiia bacterium. The sequence goes on along the minus strand of JAHCBA010000046.1, from coordinate 12,263 downwards.
GAGACCGTCGGGCATGAGGGACCGGGGGAGGACGCCATAGCGGGCGATGTCGGAGCCGCGGAAGCGGCGGGTGATGCCTTCGGTGGTGAACAGTTCGATGTCGCCGCGGCTCTGGTGGTCGAGCTGGAGACCAAGGAACTCGTCGCCGTTGCGAAGCTCCACAAACCAGGCCTGCCATTGGGGCGCGAATCCTTCGCTGGGTTGCAGGATGGCCCGTATCAGGGCGTCGCGGTCGAGCGACTGGGCAATGTGGCTGAGGTCGGGCCCAATCCCACCGCCGCGCCGACGGACCTGGTGGCACTGGGAGCAACCCACTTCCGGGGAAAAGAAGACCCGGCCTCCCGCTTCCGGATCCCCGCCGCGGGCGAGAATGGCGCGCCAGCCTTCCGGGGAATCAGGTCGGGGTGGGGACGCGGTCGTCTCCGCCTCGTGGGGGGCGAGCGCAAAGGCCAGTTGCTCGACGACGGAGGATGCAAGGGACTGCTCCGCGGCGGTGCGCAGACGCTGGCGGAGGGCTTGCCGGACGAGCGGTTGGCCGGCCATCGGGCGGAGCAGGCGGATGGCCGTGGACTGGAGTGCCGGGTTCGGGTCGTCGAGCCAGGCCAGGGCATTGGTGCGGGCAAACCCGGGCCAGCCCCCAAGGGTCTGAAGGGCTTCAGCGCGCAGCCCGACGGATTGGGACGGGTCGCGGGCGAACTCAATCAGGGGCGGCAGGACCGTGGCGGCACTCGCATGCCCCAGGGTGCGGAGGGCCTCGCGTTGGAGGACGGGATCCGGATGCCGGACGAGCCCGAGGAGCTGGTCGGTCACACCCGCATCGAGAGGCGTGGCCAGGCGCGTCATGGCCAGCGCCCTCACGGCCGCAGGGCGGCCGGGGTCGGTGACGAGCGCCTCGACGAGGGCGGGGTCGAGGCGTCGCGGAATCCGGTCGGCGCGCTGGGACGTTTCGAACGGGATGCGGGTGCGGGCCGCCACGAAGTCCGGATCGAGTGCTTCAACGGCGGCGAGATAGGACTCGAAGAGGACCGGAGACAGGTCGGGGAAGGCGATGGCGCGGTCGAGGTCGTCCCGAAGTCCGAGAAGTCCGGCCTCGGCCGTCCAGACCAGAACGATGCGCCGGACTTCTTCATCCGGATCGTCCAGGCGCTCGCGTAGGATGGACTCCGGGTTCGGAAACGGAAGCCGTTGCAGGCCGAGGAGAGCGCCGGATCGGACCGCGGGATCGGCATGGGCAAGGGCTCGAAGCGCGTCCTCGACGAAGGACGGCTGGGCGAAGCCCACGACGGCCGCATGGCGGACGAACGGGTCGGGATCGGCCAGGGCCGCGAGGATCCGCGGGACCCCGGCCGGATCGCGGACGGTGGACAGGGCTTCGACCGCCGCCCACTCGGGATCCGGTTCCAGCGGGGCGTGATGGGGCCGTGCGGGAAGATGCGGTGCATCGGATCCGGCGGGGTGGCGGGGCGCGACCCGCCAGACGCGACCGCGTCCATGATTCGGGTAATCGACGAGAACCCAGTCTGTGAAGAAGACGTTGCCGCGGGAATCCGCGTCGAGGGCGACCGGGCGGAAGTTGGCATCGCCGGAAATCCACGGGGCGGGGGACGCCGCGAACGAGACGCCCCGGGGCCGGGTTGTGAAGCGGTCGATGCGGTTCTCGTTCCAGATGGTGACCAGCCATTGATCGCGGTAATCCGCCGGCAGGGAGGTCCGGTGGGCATCCAGCAGGCCGCTGGGCGCCTCGCCAGTCCCGCCGGCGTAAGGCAACGAGCCCGGAAGGTCGCCGTCCCAGCCCTGGAACGGATGGTTGCCGCCGCCCCCGTGGATGGAGCGGTAGCCGTAGTCGCCGTGCCGGACAAGGTGAAGGAGGCGATTGGGGCCGCGGGCATCGGGATCGTTGTCGATGAGGACGAAGCGACCGCGGCGGTCGAACTTGAGGTCGAAGGGATTCCAGAAGCCGGTGGCAAAGACCTCGAGCCGGGACCCATCGGGCCGGCAGCGGATCACCTGGCCGCCATCACCCCAGCCCTCGACCGTCGATCCGTCGGTGCCGAGGATGCGATAAGGCTGGGCGCCGTTGTTGCCGCGGGAGACGTAGAGCCAGCCATCCGGGCCGAAGACAATGCCAAGGAGGCAACTATGGGAATACCGGTTGGCGGTCCGGACTTCGAGGAGCCGGGTGCGGGATTCGCTGACCCCATCGTCGTCGCGGTCGTGCAGGACCCAGACCTCGCGGGCGCAGACGACGTGGACCTCGCCCTCCGGGGAGAGGGCGAGGTTCATCGCGTCGATGAAGCCCTCGGCAAAGGTGGTGATGCGTTGAGCCCTTCCATCGCCGTCGGCGCCAGTGAAGAGCTTGATCCGGTCGGTCTTGGGGCCCGGGTAGTCCCTGGGGGGAAGATGGGTGTGGGATTCGACCACGAAGAGGCGGTCGCGAGCGTCAATGACGAGCCCGATCGGGGTGACGATCCGGGGTTCCTCCGCGATGAGAGTCAGTTCCAGGCGGGGATCGTGAAGGTGCGGAAGGTCCGGGCGCGCGGACGGGCTGACGACCAGCAACGAGACGGCCGCCATCGCCGTGGCGATGGCGGCCGTGCGGGGGCCGGGACGTTGCAAGGGGGCGGGCCGTGCTTCAGGCGGGGTCCGCATGGAGCCACGGTTCAGGCGGTCCGGGGTTTGGGCAGGAGGTCCGAGGGACTCGAACGATCCGGAGTCTGGGTGGCCGTCGGCGGGCGCGGGGTGGGGGCCGGGTCCCGGAAGCTGCGCCAGTAGCGCAGCGGCAGGAGCGCGAGGCCGATCACCGCCAGTTGGGAAATGTCGAAGAGGATCAGCCACTTGAAGGCGGCATCCATGAAGCCGTAACTGTGCAGCCCGATGCCAAGCATGTTCGTGCCGAACCAGGAAAAGGCGGTGATGACATTCCCGAACACGGCGGTGGCCATCAGCGCCTTCTCGGAAAGGATCTTCCCCCACCGGCCGTGCAGGTAGAAGGCGTTCCAGAGCACGATCAGCAGGGCGCCGTTCTCCTTGGGATCCCAACCCCAGAACCGGCCCCACGACTGATCGGCCCAGATCCCGCCAAGCACCGTGCCCACAAAGCTGAACAGTGTCGCGAAGCAGATGACGCCATAGACCATGCGGGACAGGGACCGGGCGGCCCCGGGGGTGAGGCCGGTGGTGAAGACGCCGCGGAGAATGTAGAGCACCGCCAGGAAGCCGGCGACGAACGCGGCCGAATACCCGAGGGTGATCACCACCACGTGCGTTGCCAGCCAGAAGTTGGTGTCCAGCACGGCCCGCAGCATCTCCATCGTGTCCCCGCTCATGGAGAGATTATGCGCGACCACCAGGGTCGTGAATCCGGTAAGCCCGGCCACCACGGTGCCGATGCCGTCGCGGTACAGCCGTTCGAGAATGAGCCCAAGGATCACGCTCCCCCAGCCGATGAAGATGGCAGAGGAATAGAGGTTGGTGACCGGCGGACGGCCTTCCAGGGCCATGCGGAAGATCAGGCCGGCGGTGTGAATGACCAGGGCGACAACGGCCAGCCCGACGCCGCTGCGGCGGATGGTTTCGTTGCGGTTGAACCAGCACACGAACGCGCATACGAGCGCGGCGATGTAAAGCACCATCGAGCGGTAGAAGCCCTGGAAACGATTGTAGAAGTGTTCCCAGCCGGCCTTCGTCACTTCCGGCGCGTAGTCATGGGCGAGCAGCCACCGATGGTAGTCCGCCACCGCCTGGTTGAACGCCGCGCCTTCGCCGGCCCGGAACGAATCGTTCATCGACGCGAAGAAACGCATCGGCTCGGGCACACGGTCCGAATGGGCGGCGTTCATCATCGCCGCCCCCGCATTGGACCAGTCCTCCCGATCATGCCCGGGATTCGGCCCGGGGATGATCAGCGGATAGGCAAACCGGGAGACCATGTCGAACTGGGTGAGGTGCCCGATGAGGGCGTCCAGGGCCTCGCGGTCGAATTCCTGTCCGGCCCGTTCGGCGCGCGCGGCCGTGCGGCCCGGGCCGATGACCCGCTCGTAGTCTTCGAGATACCGGCCGAGTTCGGCGATGCGCTCCGGCTTGAGGCTGTTCTTCAGGCGCTGGTAGAGAATGAGCCGGTTGTACGCGCCCATGACGGCCTTCTCGTAGGGCGTCATCTGCTCGGGCTTCTTCTCGGCCGCGTTGATCCGGCGCGCCTCGCGCTCGATGTCCTCGAGCGCCGGACGGATCTCCGCAAAGGAGAAATGCTTGTCCTCGCGGTCGATCCGGAGAAGCCCGATGACCTCCGTGTGGTCGATCCGGAAAACCGGCCGCGTGTCGGCCCGTTCCGGATGGAAAAGAACCTCCTTGAGCCAGTCGATGGCGCTCAGCTTCGTCGAGGCGCCACCCGTCTGGTAGTCCGTGACCTGAACGGACTGCTTGGCCCGGAGCTGGAGCAGCGCGTTGCGCGCCACAGAATCCAGCGGTTGAACCCGACCGTTCAGCAGGACCGGAATGCGCCCGAATTCACGGGACTGAAACTCCTTCTCGCGCGGGGGCAGCAACGTGGCGCCAAGCCAGAGCACGGCGACACCGACGACCAGCCAGGGAATGAAACGCTTCATGATCGAACCCGGGCAGAGTGCATGAATTCCCACGGGGCGCCAGCCCGGATAGGAGGCTCCCAACCGCCCGGGCCGGTGCATCCCGGAGGGGTGGGTGGGACGCCGTGAATCGGAGGGACGAGCTCCGCGAGTCCTCGACCCAACGCTCCACACCGTTGCGGCCTCGTGGAACCCGGCCCTCCGATATCTCCCTCCCCGCTGCCCTTCCGGATGGACGAACGGGCGCACATCAACCTCTTGCAGTAGCCCTCGTAATCGTAATCGTAATCGTAATCGTAATCGCCCTCCCCCTTCGCCCCCCCAGTTCCCATGCGGAATCCCACGCGGAATGGGAGGTCCGAACCAGATCGAACCCATCGGGCCAGCCTTCAGACGACGTTCCAAATGGTGCGCCTGGCGTTTCGAGGACGAGGACGAGTACCGCCCTTCGGGCTGAGTACGAGTCCCCACAAGGGAGGGCTTGGGCGGGTTCCAGGAAACGTGGGATGCGTCCGGGACGAGCCCCGCCCGTAGCGGGTGGTTGTCTGGCGGGGAGGCGCGCGGGTAGGGTGGCGTCCATGCAACCCCCCCTCGCGTTCGAGCCGCCCCGTCGTGTGCTTATGGGTCCGGGACCAAGCCTGGTGGCGCCGTCGGTGTACGAGGCGATGGCCCGCCCGCTGATCGGGCACCTGGACCCCGAGTTCGTGCGGTTGATGGAGGAGATCAAGGGGATGCTGCGCGCGGTCTTCCTCACGGACAACGCCATGACCTTCCCCGTAAGCGGAACCGGCAGCGCCGGAATGGAGTTCTGCCTGGGAAACCTGATCGAACCGGGGGACGAAGTGGTGGTGGGGGTGAACGGGGTGTTCGGCGGTCGCATGGCGGAAGTCGCCGCCCGGTTGGGGGCCCGGGTGATCCGGGTCGAGGCCGAATGGGGGCGGATCATCGAACCGGACGAGGTGGCCTCGGCCCTGGGCGCGACGCGGCAACCGAAGCTGGTGGCGGTGGTGCAGGCGGAAACCTCGACGGGTGCGTGGACACCGGTCGAGGAGATTGCCCGGGTGGCACATCAGGCCGGGGCCCTGATGGTGGTGGATGCCGTGACGTCCCTGGGCGGATGCCCCGTGCGCGTGGACGCCTGGGGGCTCGATGCGGTGTACAGCGGAACCCAGAAGTGCCTGAGCGCCCCGCCGGGCCTGGCGCCGGTGACCTTGAGCGAGCGGGCGCTCGACGTGGCGAGGAAACGCCGCACCAAGGTGTCGAGCTGGTACTTCGACGTGAACCTGCTGGCCTCGTACTGGGGCGAGGAACGCGTGTATCACCATACCGCCCCCATCTCGATGAATTACGCCCTGCACGAGGCCCTGCGACTCGTGCTCCTCGAAGGACTCGAGGCAAGATGGGAACGGCACCGGCTCCATCACGAGATCCTGCGGGAAGGCCTGGCCGCGAGGGGCCTGGCGTTGACCGCCCAGGATGGACACCGGCTCTGGCAGCTCAACGCGGTGGCGGTGCCCAAGGGAGTGGACGAGGCCGCGGTGCGAAAGGCCCTGCTGATTGACCACGGCATCGAAATCGGGGCGGGTCTGGGACCGCTCAAGGGCAAGGTGTGGCGCATCGGGTTGATGGGGGAGACCAGCCGGGCCGCCCCGATCGAGGCCCTGATGCAGGCGCTCGACCAGATCCTGCCAAGCCGTTGAGGCATGAGTTCGGCAACCCTCGCGCTGCTGGCCTTGCTCCCCATCGCGGTGGTCGCGGTGTTCCTGGTGGGGCTTCGATGGCCGGCCCGCCGCGCGATGCCGTTGTCGTTTCTCACCGCCGCCTGGCTGGCCTGGGGCGTCTGGGGGGTGCCCGCGACTCAGATCGCGGCGGCGACCGTGAAGGGATTGGTGACCGCGGCCACCCTGATTTACATCATCTTCGGCGCCATCCTCCTGCTGAACACCCTCGAAGCCGGCGGGGCGATGGGCACCATCCGGCGCGGCTTCACCCATCTGAGTCCGGATCGCCGCGTGCAGGCCATCATCGTGGCGTGGCTCTTCGGGGCCTTCATCGAGGGTTCGGCGGGATTCGGAACGCCGGCCGCGGTGGCCGTGCCCCTGCTGGTCGGACTCGGCTTCCCAGCGATGGCCGCCGTGGTGGCCGGGATGGTGATCCAAAGCACCCCGGTGTCCTTCGGTGCGCTTGGCACTCCGATCCTGGTCGGGGTTCGAACAGGATTGTCCGGCGATCCCCAGGTGCAGGCGTTCGCTGACGCGGCCGGCCTGGGCACGGAGGAGTTGCTCGCGGCCATCGGAGTGCGCGTCGCCCTGATCCACGCGATGGTCGGGACGTTGATGCCGTTGTTCGTGGTCTGCCTGATGACGCGGTTCTTCGGGCCGCGCCGGTCTATCCGGGATGGGTTGAAGGTCTGGCCTTTCGCCCTGTTCGCAGCCTGGGCGATGATCGTGCCCTACTACCTGGTGGCCCGCACCCTGGGTCCCGAGTTCCCGTCGCTGCTGGGTCCCCTCATCGGGTTGGCGCTGGTGGTGACCGCCGCCCGGAAGGGTTGGCTGGTGCCGCCCCCGGAGGAGGCGTGGGACTTCGGGCCGCGCGCGGGATGGGAACGCGAATGGAGCGGCCTCATCGAGCCCCGACTCGACCCGGCCCGGTCGGGACCGTCGCTGTGGAAGGCCTGGCTGCCATATGGCGTGGTGGCGGGATTGCTGGTGCTGACGCGCGTGCCGGTGCTGCCGCTGAAGGGCTGGCTGCAGGGGGTGACGCTGCGCTGGTCGGACCTGTTCGGGACGGGACTGGTGGCCGACGCGCAGCCGTTGTACCTGCCCGGAACGATCTTCGTGGTGGTGTCCCTTCTGACCTTCGCACTGCATCGAGTGCCGGCCGCCGAGTATCGGCGGGTGTGGAGCCGGTCGCTGCGCACCCTGGCGGGCGCCTCGGTCGCGTTGATCTTCACCGTGCCGATGGTCCAGGTCTTCATCCATACCGAAGGCGGGACCGCCGGGTACGAGCGGATGCCGATCGCGCTCGCGGAGGGCGTGGCCTCGCTGGTGGGCGGTGCATGGCCGCTCTTCGCACCGACCATCGGCGGACTGGGGGCGTTCGTGGCCGGGAGCAACACCGTGAGCAACATGATGTTCAGCCTGTTCCAGTTTGGCGTCGGTCAACGCATCGGACTCGATCCTCTGTGGATGGTGGCGCTGCAGGCCGTGGGTGGCGCCGCCGGCAACATCGTATGCGTGCACAACGTCGTGGCGGCATCCGCGGTCGTGGGTCTGTTGGGTCGGGAAGGAACCATCATTCGCATGACCCTCATCCCCTTTGCGTACTATGCCGCCATGGCGGGCCTGCTGGGGATGATCCTGGTCCGTTAGGGTCTCAACCCGGTTTCCACCCTCCGGAGGGACGAGCTCCGCGAGTCCTCGACCCAATGCTCCACACCGCTGCGGCCTCGTGGAACTCGGCCCTCCGAAGCGCCGCTCTGCAAAGTCCGCACCTCTCCCCACAACTCCGGGATGCACCGGTCACGAAGTTTCCCCGTATTTTTCCCTTGCCATTCGTGAACTCACTCAGTTGACTGGGCGGCGAAGGTCACCAAGGAGGCCTTCAAGACATTCAACAAGGAGGAGAAACCTATGCACGGGGACGCATTGTCTTCATGGATCGGTATTGCATTCACTGCCCTCGCGGCAGCTTCGGCGTCGAGCCAGGTCTTCTGGATCAACGAGTTTCACTACGACAACACGGGTGCGGACGTCGGTGAGTTCGTCGAGGTCGTGGCTCCGGCCGACTTCACGGATCTGGCCAGTGTCCGACTCACCCTGTACAACGGAGCGGACGGCCATCCGTACGGGGCCGCCCATCTGCTCAGCAGTTTCACGCCAGGTGAGACGGCCTCGGGCTGGACGGTCTATTCCAAAACCATCTCAGGTCTGCAGAACGGCGCTCCCGACGGGCTGTCTCTGGATGTCGGCGGGTCGGTCGTGCATTTCCTGAGTTACGAAGGCGGGTTTCTGGGCAGTTCCGGGCCGGCCGCGGGGTTGTTCGCGCCCGACATAGGCGTGAGTCAGTCCGAATCCACGCCGGTCGGAAGTTCCCTGGGCCTGATCGGGACGGGATCAAGCCTGTCCGATTTTACATGGACAAGCTTCGGGGCGGCATCGCCGGGCTATTTCAACGCGGGCCAGGCGGTCGTGCCAGAACCCGGTGAGTACGCCCTGGCGGCCTGCCTGGGCCTCGGCGGACTCGCCTGGTGGCGCCGGCGGCGTCGCTGTGTCGGGAACCCATGCCTTCCAACTGTGTCTGCAAACCCTTCGGGAAAGGAATGCCGATGAAACGCATGATTCTGGCAGAGAAGGGACGGTCGGACCCGGCGCAATCGGCGGGCCGGCACAGGCTTTGCGCGGTCCATGCGACCTGGGTTGCAGCTCTATTCATGATCTCCCTGGTCAGCGCCTGGTTCCCTGCGGGAGCCGCACTTCCTGGGTTCTGGATCAATGAGTTTCACTATGACAATACGGGTGCGGACGTCGGTGAGTTTGTCGAGGTCGTGGCGCCGGCGGACTTTACGGACCTGGCAGCCGTGCGGCTGGTACTCTACAACGGAGGGGACGGCCGGACCTACGGCACGCCGCATCCGCTGAGCACCTTCGATCGGGGCGAGACCGTGGAGGGAATGACCTTCTACTCGAAGTTCATCGGTGGCATCCAGAATGGCGCCCCGGACGGCATGTCACTCGATGTCGGCGGCGAAGTCGTCCACCTGCTGAGTTATGAAGGGGGATTCCTGGCCGCGAACGGACCGGCCGCCGGACTCTTCGCCTGGGATATCGGCGTCGCCCAGTCGGAACTCACTCCCCCGGGAAGCTCGCTGGGTCTGATCGGGGCGGGGGCCGGCCCTTCGGACTTCCTGTGGTCCGCCCTGGGAGAGAGCACGCCGGGGAGACTGAACTTCGGACAAACCCTGGTGCCGGAGCCGCCCCCTGGGGCGCTGTTGGTGGTGGGGGCGGTCGCGCTGGGCGCCATGCGCCGGCGGAGAGAGAAGAAGTCCGGCACCCCGGAGACACGCGTGAGTTCACCCCGTTGATCGGGTCATCCGACAGGCGCCGTCGGCCGCGTGGCGGGCGGCGCCTGATCCGGAACGAATTCCGGGCCGGCCATGACGAATGCCGCAGGCTGCTCCGTCCCGTCCGGTGGGCATCGGGGCGCGGAAGGCCGTTCCCTACTCCACCCGGATCACGCGCGAACCGTGAAAGACACGGCCGTAGGCGTCCTCGGTCCGCACCCAAATCCGATGAGTGCCGACGGGCAGGCGTTCGGGCAGGGGCGCCTTCCAGAGATGATGGGAGATGCGGGGTTGGGGAAGCGGACGGCCCCGCAGTTGGGACCCGTCGCCTTCGAGCTGCTTGAGCCGCACAAAGTAGGGATCGGGTTCGGCGACATGGTCGAGCGTGATCCAGTCACCCTTGTCGCCCACCCGCATTTCGACCCGGGAACGGGACGAGCCGCCAAAGACATTGACGTGAACGACGGCGTTGGTGTCCGGGGTGGAGCGAAAGGCGGCCACGACTTCCGGTGCGTGGACATTCATCTGGTAATCCGCAGGGCGCCGGGCCGCTTTGAAATCCACGATCGCCTGGTGCCCGTCGAAGGTGATGATCGAGTAGCCGTTGGGGGCGCCGTCCCCCATGGTGGCGTGGGGGATTCCCAGTTCGTCGGGTTCGCCGCTCCACCAGCTTCCCGAGACGGTGACATTGACCACATGGTGATGGGGTTCGGCACCGTGCCAGCCGTCCTTGGCATCGAGGTGCAGATGGGCCTGCCAGTGAGTGTGACCGGCGATGGACATGGTGTAGGGCCGGTGTTCGATCAGGCGGAACAGGCGTTCACGGTCCGCGGTTCCCGTCAGCGGGATGTGCATCATGAAAAGGATGAGCTGATGCTCGGGAAGGTGGGGGAGGAGGTTGGCGAGGAAGGTGAGCTGCCGTTCCCCGAGGCCGCCGGTGTAGGTGCCTGTGCCCTCGGGCTTGGCTCCGCCCCACTGGATGTTGTCGAGCACCACGAAATGCACCGCGCCATAGGAGAAGGCGTAGTAGTTGGGACCGAAAATGCGCTCGAACGTCTCGTCCGAATGATCGTCGTGCGCCGCGTCGAAGTTGATGTCGTGATTGCCGATGACGTTGTACCAGGGGATGCCGATCAGGGCGACCATCGCATTGTGGTTGGTGAACAGCGACAGATCGTCGAACAGGATGTCGCCCAGGGTGACTCCGAACCTGGCGTCGGTGCCGATCAGTTCCTCGATCACGTCATGGGCGATGTAATCGAGTTCCTTCTGATCCCGGGCCTGGGGATCGGCAAAGAAAATGGCCTGGAACCGGCCCGGTTCCGGCTGGCGATGAAGGGGAAAATCGATCGACGCCGGAAGCGGCCCGGTGGGAGGCACCCCGCCATACTTCAGTTCCGGGGACCCCGCGGGCTTGTGGTTGTAGTAGAACTTCGGAAGCTGATGGTCATCCACCGGGGTCATCCAGCCGCTCGGCTTGATCACGAAGAAATGGCAGTCGTCACACGACGGCAGTTCCCAGCGGCCCTCCAGATCGGTTCGAACCACCGCCTCCCCATTGGACACAAGGACGCCAGCAATGCCAGGTTCGCCAGGGTCCAGGACGCCGTTGCGATTCCGGTCATCGAACACCCTGCCGCGGGCCAGCTGGGCCTCCGCGGACACCGCCAGGGCGGCCGGAAAGGCGAGCAGCACGATCAGAAGCAGGGCGGTTGGCATGGGCTTCATTTCGCCCAAACCCTGTCGCGAACCGTCCACCCAGGGGAATCCCTTTCTGGTCACGAGCGGGTGAACAAGGCGGGGAAGAATGGTGCCAGGGGAGGGAATCGAACCCCCGACCAAGGGCTTATGAGTCCCCTGCTCTACCTCTGAGCTACCCTGGCACTGGCAACCGACGGGCGCCCCCGGGATCGGCCTCCCGGGCGCGGGGAGGCAGTATCCAGACCAGCGGCCGGTGAGGCAAGTCCAGGCATCCGTTCAACCCGCATCACGGTGCATCCCGGAGTTGTGGGTGAGGAGGCAGCAAATCGGAGGGACGAGCTCCGCAAGTCTTCAACCCAACGCTCCACTCCACACCGTTGCGACCACGTGGAACTCTGCCCTCCGAAGCGATACTTTGCGAAGTTCGCTCCCCTCCCCACAACTCCGGGATGCAGGGGGTTGAGCCGTCGGCGATCCCGCCAGGAAAGCGGGCAACGTCGGTGCGTCTCCCCCTACGCCCCTTGGGGCGCCCATCGCCACACCTGGTAAGTCGCCCCGATGCGGCAAGTCAGCCGACCGCATCCACGCGGAGATCGCGCAACACGGTGAGACCCGGGATCGGGGCGCCTCGAATGATCCGCGCACCGCTCTTGCGCCGCCTGCCGAACTTGTCCCGGTGCCGTTCCCACATCTGGTCCACGAATTCCTTCGATCCCAGGAACACCCCGTCGGTCATGTGCCGGATTCGCAACCGCAGGATTTGACCCAGCGGCAACTCGCCGCCCCGCGCCAGTTCCGCCCGGATCGCCTCCGGATCCAGCACCCGCTTGTCGCTCCGCCCCGACGTCCCGCCAATCACGTAAAGCGCCAGGCGATATTCTGCTGACGCGGCGCTCCAGTCGGTTGCCCCCAGAAAT